>JAEDNF010000138.1 GCA_016302655.1 Oscillospiraceae bacterium
CATTGAGCGTTATATTGCTCTCGGCGAGCAGATTAAGTCGCTTGAAAAACAGATGTCCGAAATCAAGCAGAATGTAATTCTGCATATGGAAGGCTCAAACACAGGCTTTACAAGCGACTATAACATCAGCTATAAGGAGTCCACACGGACATCTATAGACAGCAAAAAATTAAAGTCAGAGTATCCTAAGATATACGCAGAATGCTCTAAGACAACGGCAAGCCGCACATTTAGAGTGTCGGCAAGAAAGGATGGTTAATATGGCAGAAGTAACAAACGCAAACGGAATCATAGCTGCGGCGGCGAACAATCAGGAGGTAGCAAATAAGCCGAAATCGCCTTCAAGCATAATGAAGGGTATCCTTGATAACGAAAACACAAAGAAGCTGTTACAGGACAGCCTAAAGGAGAATGCAGGAGCATTTGCGGCAAGCATTCTCGATCTTTACAACAGCGACAAGTACCTTCAGCAATGCAATCCGAAACAGGTATTCGGTGAGTGCCTCAAGGCTGTTTCGCTGAAGCTTCCGATAAACAAGCAGTTAGGATTCGCCTATGTAGTCCCTTTCAAAGGGATTCCGCAGTTTCAGATAGGCTACAAAGGCTTGATTCAGCTTTGTATGCGTACAGGGCAGTACAAGCACATAAATGCCGGAGAAGTGTATGAAGGCGAATATAAAGGCTTCAACAAGCTCACAGGAGAGCTTGATATATCGGGTGAGCGTACAAGCGACACGGTAGTAGGCTATTTCGCATATATGGAGACTCTCAACGGCTTCTCCCACAGTGTGTACAGCACTAAGGAAGAAGTGCAGAAACACGCACAGAAGTACAGCAATGTCGGTCGAGATGATGAACGCTATGACAGCAGAACAGCCGATCGAGACCGATACTCTGAGCGAAAATACCGATAATACGGTTAATTCCGAAGTAATCGATGTTGAGTATACCGAGTCAAACGATGAGGTTTCAAGCGATGATATATCGTTATAAAGTAAACAAAGTGCCGCCGAGCAATAACAAGTTCATCGGAAGGAATGCTCGGTGGCAGTATCAGGCGGTTAAGAAGGAGTGGTCGGAGTTAATCCGATACTCCTGCCGACCTTTACCAAAGAATCCGATCAATAAGGCTGTGGTACAGATTACATATTACTTTCCGACACGGATAAGACACGATCCTGATAACTACAGCGGCAAGATGATACTTGACGGTCTGACAGCGGCAAAAATCATAGTAGATGACAGCTTTGACCATATCAGCCTGTTTCTTCGGGCGAATGTTGATAAGAATAATCCGAGAACAGAAATCGAAATCACGGAGGTAGACGAAATTGTATAACAAAATTATTTTAATGGGGCGTATAGCCAACGATCTTGAAATCAAGAAGACTCCTAACGGAATAAGCACTTTGCAGTTCAGAATCGCTGTAGAACGATCCTATAAAGATGCTAACGGCGAAAGGGAGACAGACTTCATACCTTGCATAGCGTGGCGAAATAACGCAGAATTTATTGCGAAATACTTCGCTAAGGGCGCAATGATTCACATAGAAGGCGAGCTACAGAACAGGCAGTACACGGACAAGAACGGTGTCGACAGAATCATATCAGAGGTTATCGTAAGCGGCTCAGCATTCACAGGCGAAAAGCGAAATACACAGGCACAGCAGCCTACATATGTTCCTGTTCCTGCCGATGCTCCTGCTCCGGCAACAGCGGCTGATTTTAATCAGCCTGCAGAATATGACGAGTATCCATTCTGAGAGGTGATGACTAATGCCCGAATTTGAAGGCGGTTACATAAAACTTTATCGCAAGATGACCAAGTGGCAATGGTACTCGGACGAGGTAATGTTCCGTGTATTTATGCATCTGCTACTGACCGCAAATTATGAGCCGATGTACTGGCGTGATATCAAAGTCGACAGAGGTCAGACGGTCGTTAGCGTATCTAAATTAAGTGAAACGCTAAAATACGCAAAAGCGACAGTCCACAGAGCGTTAATACGACTTGAAAGTAGCGGAGAAATAAAACGACAGCCGAACGCTCGATATACGATTGTTACTATAGTTAACTACAATTCGTATCAAGACAAGCCGAACGCTGACCGAACGCTCGCCGAACGCTCGCCGAACGCTGACCGAACGCTCGCCGAACGCAGAGTAGTCACAATGGAAGAAGTAAAGAAGAATAAGAAGAATAAGAATGATGAAGAAGGGGAAGAAGGGGGAGCTTGCTCCGCACTTCCGCCTGAAACAGAATTGACCGAATCTTATCTTGTTGCTTTGTACGGTATCGATGCCACAGAGAAGTACAAGCGGAAGTTTAACCATTGGTGTCAGAAGAAAAACAAACACGGTCTTGATTGCATCAAAACAATAGCCAAGTGGATGGAGCAAGACGGCGTTCCGGTAAAAGACGAAGATGAGTTCAGTAATTCAAGCTTTGATCCTGATTATTTAGACGAATTGCTTCTGAGCGAATACAGCAGCGATGACACGGAGGAACAGCAATGAGTGTTTGTTATAACTGCACACAGCGAAAGCTTGGTTGCCATTCCGTCTGCGAAAGATATCAGCAGGAAGTTAGTGCTAACAAGGCAATCAAGGATAAGCAGAAAGAAGAAACAGCATACCGAGCTTATGAGATTGAGACAAGGATTCGGTTGAAGGCGAGGATATTAAGGCTGAAAAGGAGTAAGAAGATATGAAATCACACATCGTAGGAAGTTCTGAGGGTAGCAAGGCAAATACATATGCTTCGATGGAAAACGCTGAAATGCAACAGGTAGTCGCTTTGTGGCGATTGTGTTCCGTAATCGCATTGAATCAAGAATTCGGCTTCGGCAACGAAAGGCTGAAGCGTTTCAACGATGCCGTAGGAGATGTCCTGTCTGTGTTAGACAGGTATTCGTCAAGTACCGGCGTTAGCAGGGCGAAAGGATATAAAGACCTTGATACCGGAATAGAAAAAATTATGCAAATCGTAAACAGCAGAAACATCGATATCGGATATACGCTTGGCATCAAGGCATTGGAGGTTTGATATGAATGACTACATGGACAGATATCCCGAAATATATCGCCTGAAGACAATGCTCCTGAAAGCAAACATTCAGTTCGACTTTCACGAAAGCGAAGAGTCTTGTCAGATCGAGCTATTCGACAGGGCATACAGATACTGCTCCGTCATCGAAGGCATATTGACTTACGGCGGCAAGCAGGACTTGCTTGAGATGATGGGACTTCTCACTCCCGAAGAAAGCAAGATAGACGAAGTCAAGGGATTTATGACGGCAGAAGCTGTATTCAAGCGGATATCAGAATACAACAAATCACACAGGGTTAAGCACACCAAGAACCGCAGAAGGCGGAAAAAGCATTGAGGAGGAAGTTTATGATAAAGCCTATTGAGGAATTTGTCAAGCGACGCAATGAGGCATTGTTCTCACTTGACAGAGATAAGATTCTGAAGTTTTACGAATCTGCTTATGGAAAAACAGAAATGAATATGTTAGAAAATGTAGATGAAAGAACCTTTTGGGCATCGGTTTATAAGGCAATTTGCAATATAACATCAGCTCCGGAAGATTTAAAATCAAAAGCAGAAAAGTGGCTTAACGAAAACGGATTTACTGTTGATATCAAAAGATTACAGACAATGCCCGAAAGTGATATAATAAAAACTTTGGTAGAAGCAATACGCATTTGTGAACTTTTTGAAAGCGATTATATTGACGGTGTTGAGCTTGAATTGTTGACAAATATCCGTTATCTTATTCTTCGTAAAAATGCCGAGATCGAAGCGTTAAAAAACAGCAAATCCGAAGCTATAAAGAAATTCGCCGAGCGTGTAGTAATAGCATTCTATTACGAATTTGATGAGTGTATTCCATCGAGTATGGCTGAGAAAATAGACGAGATCGTAAAAGAAATGACGGAGGGAGAAAATGGTGCAAAGATGGATGGAAGGGATAAAGACAATGCGTGAGATTTTATTCAGGGGCAAGCGAAAAGATAACGGCGAGTGGGAGTACGGAGATTTGTGGTGTAACCCATACGGTAAAAGAGCGGTATGTATTGTATCTCCGATAAACGATCAAGGCACAACGGGTGGAAACGAAGTTATCCCCGAAACCGTTGGACAGTACACTAACATGAAAGACAAGAACGGCAACATGATTTTTGAAGGGGATATTATTGGAACAGATAGATTCGGAATCGGGCATCAGATTGAAGGCTATGTCGTATACAACGAAAATAACGGAAGGTACGAATTAGTTTTTGAGCTTGATGGCAATGCAAAAATGTATGTAACATTAGAGCGAGATGTAACCGTTGAAGGTAATATTCACGATAATCCCGAAATTATGAATAAAGAAGCTGTTGCAATCGTCACTAAAGATAAAAACGGCAAAAGGAGATATCAGTATTCTAAGGGATATCCCGATGAGCTGAAAATTCAAAATGACTGAAGGAGAGACAATGGAAAAGACACCAAGATACTATGACTGTCCATTTAGGATCAGCAAGGGAGCGAAGGCAATAGTCTGTACAGGATTTTGCAAAAATATGCAGAACAAGCTGTTGTTCAACGAAGCTGAGGATGCGACCAAGTGGTACAGGCACTTCTGCAAGAATCCCGAAATAAGCGAATTTGAAAAATGTCCATACTTCATTTTGATGGCTAATATGCTTGATTATTAAGAAATCTGCAAAAAGTCCGTGCAAACCGAGAATGAATGTGATATAATCAGATCGGAGCTTTGCGATTTTTTTGCTTGGTCGTTGCTCTTGCCGCTTGCGTGCGCCAACACGCAGGCAAATGATTGTTCTTTTTAATCACCTTTTTCCTATCCGCCTGTGCGATATGTGCAGGCGGTTTTCCTTTTTCGTAAAAACTCCAAGCAAAGCGTGAAAAAATGTGCTATGATATAAAAAAACACATCATCGGGAGTTAAAC
>JAEDNF010000139.1 GCA_016302655.1 Oscillospiraceae bacterium
TGATTTTTTACAAGGTAAAAAATCGGAATAAGCGGAACTCGTTTCGACGAGAGTGAGTGGAGCTTGTTCTGACGAGGTGGAAAACTAATGTGTATGTTGAATACTTTGTTGAAAGTTTTTTGTGCATTTTAAATAAAATCGACACGATTCATTAATGACTATTGAACAAATGTGAAGAATAATCACAGAAAAAATGACAAATTAGAAAAACTTTGTTGACGAACCTGTTTCATTTGGATATACTATAGGTACAGAGCGAAGAACCCGTATATCATCTCTATACGGATGGCTCGGCGGAAAGATAATACGAATTTACGGAGGTAACTAATATGTTTGTTAAAGAAGTAAGCGTTAAGAATCAGGTAGGTTTACACGCAAGACCCGCTACTTTCTTCATCCAGAAGGCCAACGAATACAAGTCTTCAATCTGGGTAGAGAAAGAAGAGAGAAGAGTAAATGCAAAGAGCCTTCTCGGTATCCTTTCACTTGGTATCGTAGGCGGCACAACAATCAGAATCATTGCTGACGGCTCCGATGAACAGCTCGCTGTTGACGGTCTTGTTAAGCTCGTAGAAAGCGGTTTTGCTGAATAATTCACACTCCGACCAAGTAGTGTATAACGGGATTCTTGCATCCCGACAAGTGTAGACGAAGAAATAATTATACATTCGGGCGATGTCTGATATCTGACATTTTTATAGTATGTGCCCAATAAGAAAACAAATAAAACAGCGGGGATATTGCGTTTGTGCGTGTCTTCCGCTGTATTTTTGTAAAAGGAGTATTTATGCTTAAGAAAATCACAGCCGCTATGTTTTCGGCGCTGCTTATAATAACCTGTGCAGGCTGCTCGGCTAAGGCAGATTTTGAAGGCTACAGCGATATCAAGAACGCAAGAAAGCTGTATTCCGAGCTTTACTCGGCACAGCTTACCGTTACCGACAAGGAAACGGGCACAGTCACTCAGGAGCTTACCTTCCGCTACGATACGCAGGATAATCTGACCTACAGCTATTACGGCACAGACGGCAATACCGTTTATTATGAATATCACAACGGCTCGGAGTACAATTACCGGTCGGACGGAGAGTGGCACACTCTTGTCAGCGGAGATGAGAACTATGTAGCTTACTCCCGTTCAAGAAAAATGTCAATGACCGACGAGGGCATGATATTTGTAAAGCCCGAAATCGTTACCTCTTCAAAAATCACCGAAACAGCCGACGGCAAAACCATAGAAACGGAATATGACGCCGCCGCACTAAACAGCTCAATGGCGTCTCAGCTCGGTCTTGTAGGTGAACTTGAAAGCTTCAGAGTAATATACACGCTTGACAACGACGGCTACTGCACTTCTATGGAGCAGATAGGCACAGCCGTTAAAGACGGAAAACAGAGCAAGGTGGATTACCTTATGACTATAGAGCATATGAACGATGTTGCATCGATAGAACAGCCCGAAGTTAAAGATAACACAGATACTTCAAAAGCAGAATAAAAAGCATTTTTGCATAAAAACAGCCGCCCTTGTTAATCAAAGGCGGCTCATTTTTACTTATGCTATTTTACTTGCAAAGGTCGCTCTTGCAGATAAGAGTTACTCCGTTTTCGGTGAGAACCTTGATAGCCTTATCTGCGTCTTCAACACGGATAACTATATCGGCTCTGCCGGATACCTTGCCCATAACCGAGTACATATATTCAACATTAATGCCGCAGTCGTTTATCTTGCCCATTACATTGTATAATGCGCCCGATACATCGGGTATTGTGAATGCGATAACCTTAGTCACAGCCGCAGTACAACCGTCAGCCTTAAGCGCCTCAAGTGCCTTGTCGGTATCGTCAACTATCATACGCAGAATACCGAAGTCGGCAGTATCCGCAATAGTCATGGCTCTTATGTCGATGCCTGCCTTGTTGAGCACCTCCATTATTCCTGCTAAACGGCCTGTCTTGTTTTCAACAAATACCGAGATCTGATCAATATACATAAAAAGTACCCCCTGTTTTATTTCTTTTCAAATTTATTCTTGATTTCTCTGTTGTCCTGTACTCTGACAGCCTTACCCATAGAGCGTGCAAGGGTCTTTGGTTCAAGCAGCTTTACATTTATGCCTACGCCGATAGCGGAATCTATCGCCGTCTTTACCTTCTTTGTGTACGCTTCAAGCGTCTTGACGCCGTCGCCGAACATATCGGGACGAGTTTCCAGCTGAATTTCAAGCGTGTCGAGATTGTTTACTCTGTCAACTACCAGCAGATAGTTGGTTGCCTTTTCGTCAACCGAGAGCAGAGCCGATTCTATCTGTGACGGGAATACATTTACGCCTCTTATAATCAGCATATCGTCGGTTCTTCCCTGAGGTTTGAGCATTCTTACATGGGTTCTACCGCACTCGCACTTGTCGTATACAAGGGTTGCGATATCTCTTGTCCTGTATCTGATAAGCGGTAAAGCTTCCTTTGTGATACAGGTAAATACCAGCTCGCCCTGCTGTCCTGCAGGCAGTACCTCAAGCGTGTCGGGATCGATTATCTCTGCTATGAAGTGATCCTCGCAGATATGCATACCGCACTGATACTCACATTCGGTGGATACGCTGGGACCCATTATCTCGGACAGTCCGTAGATATCATAAGCCTTGATTCCGAGTCCCTCTTCGATCTGCTTTCTCATCTCCTCTGTCCAGGGCTCTGCGCCGAACAGACCGGCTTTAAGATTGAAGTCTTCCTTCTTGAAGCCTTTTTCACGCATAAGCTCAATAAGGCTTATTGCATAGGAAGGAGTCATACATATTATAGAAGTGCCGAAATCTCTGAACATCTCAAGCTGACGGAGACTGTTGCCTGCCGACGCAGGAATAGTGGTAGCGCCCAGCTTCTCTGCACCGTAGTGCATACCGAGTCCTCCGGTGAAAAGTCCGTAGCCGTAGCATACCTGAACATAGTCGTTCTTGGTGCCGCCTATGTTGACAAGCGCTCTTGCGGCACATTCAGCCCAGATATCTATGTCCTTTGCCGTATAGCCGACTACCGTCTGCTTTCCGGTCGTGCCGGAAGAAGCGTGTATTCTTACTACCTCAGAGCTTGGTACGGCAAACATTCCGTAAGGATAGTTGTTGCGGAGATCCTGCTTTGTCGTGAAAGGCAGTTTTGAAAGGTCTGCTATAGATTTGATATCGTCGGGGCTTACACCGGCTTCATCCATTTTTTGACGGTAAGGAGCTACATTTTCATAAACTCGTCTTATCGTTCTTGAAAGTCTGTAGGACTGCAATGCCTCGATCTCACTTCTCGGCGCACATTCGATTTCTTTGTTCCAGTAATTCATTGGGGCATACTCCTGTTATCGTAAACATTTTTGACAGCGTACTGTCTTCACAGGTAATTTTATCATATTCGTACATCAATGTCAATTATGCATAATATATTTTTGTGCATTATGCAACAATAGACCGTCAATATCTTTTGCACTATGACAAGACGGTTTTGCGGCTTTTGCAGGGCAAGCAAAAATTAGCTTATTAGCCTAAAAATTAAGTAAAAAATTTTAACAAATACCCATTGCAATTGGTGAATTATTATGATATAATAAACACAAAGAGCGCTCTGACGCTTCTTAACGGAAATAATATTCAAGGAGAATTAAGTATGAACGTAAAAATCATCAACGGTACATCTTTACCGAACATTCCCTGGCAGGACCGTCCGGCAGGATGCAAAGATGTTATCTGGCGTGCAGACAACAACCCCATCATTCCCCGTGACCTTCTTCCCACCAGCAACTCTATCTTCAACAGCGCAGTAGTTCCTTTTGAAGGTAAGTTCGCAGGCGTATTCCGTGTTGACGACAAGGAAAGAAACATGGCTATCCACGCAGGTTTCTCCGATGACGGCGTACACTGGAACATCAACGAAGAAAAGGTTGAATGGATAAACGACGATCCCGAGACAGCCGAAGCTAACCCCTGGCAGTACGGCTATGATCCCCGTTGCTGCTGGATCGAAGACAGATACTGGATCACCTGGTGCAACGCATACGGCTGGAAGCCTACAATCGGTGTGGGCTGGACAAAGGACTTCAAGGAGTTCCACCAGTGCGAGAACGCATATCTGCCCTTCAACAGAAACGGCGTTATGTTCCCCAGAAAGATAAACGGCAAGTACGTTATGTTCAGCCGTCCTTCAGACAGCGGTCACACACCTTTCGGTGATATGTACCTTTCACAGTCTCCCGATATGAAGTACTGGGGCGAGCACAGACACGTAATGGCACCCAACAAGGGTTGGGAGTCTCTTAAGATCGGTGCAGGTCCTATACCGATAGAGACAAGCGAAGGCTGGCTGATATTCTATCACGGAGTTCTCCAGAGCTGCAACGGCTATGTTTACAGCTTCTCTGCCGCTATCCTCGACATCGACAAGCCCTGGAAGGTTAAGTACCGTTGCGCAGAATATCTGCTCAACCCCAGAGAGTACTATGAGTGCGTAGGCGATGTTCAGAATGTAACATTCCCCTGTGCCGCACTCTGCGACGCCGATACAGGCAGAATCGCAATCTACTACGGCTGTGCCGATACCTGCGTAAGCATGGCATTCACAACAGTTGACGAAGTAGTTGACTATGTTAAGAAGCACAGCAGTGTCTGATTAATGTAATTATAAAAATAATCCCCTCCGTTTTCGGAGGGGATGTTTTTGTTATAAAAAAGAGCCGGACGCATCCGACTCCTTTAGGTGTAGCCCGAAGACATCCACCGCAATTCTATAATATATTATACCACAGCAAATCAAATAATGCAAGTCTATTTTAAAAATTATAGAAATTTTCTAAATGTGCTTAGTTTTTTCTTTGTATCTGTATATACAATTCTGGAATAAATGCTCATAGGAACATTTTTTCTGAATGTTTCACAAGCATTTTCAAACTGTTGAATAAAACCAAAA
>JAEDNF010000140.1 GCA_016302655.1 Oscillospiraceae bacterium
TTTATATCGATCTGTTTTCTGACAGTATTAAGGAAGTCTATCGTCATCAGTATAGAAACTACAACTGCAGATACGCAGATAAACTGATGAGGAAGATTTGTCAGAATTATTATTGTGACATCGGACACCACATAGGTAACAAACAGTCCCATTACGCCCCAGAAGAGCGAAGAAACCAGCGATATTCTGTTTTTATAGGTTATTTTAAACATACTGTAGTCCCAGAACTGCTTACCGAAAAAGGTCTCCATAAGCCAGCCCGTGAAATACTCAAGCGCAGTGCAGGCAACAAGCGCTACAAAGAACACCTGAAAACCGTTCTCTCTGAACGGACGGCAGATAAACAGCAGAAGCAGAGCTCCGACACCGTATATCGGAATGTACGGACCTTTAAGAAAGCCTCTGTTGATAGGGCGCTTATGGTAAAGCGACTCAATCGCCGACTCCTGAAGCCAGCCTGCCATACAGTACAAGCAGAAAGAGAATAACCAGTATTCAAATCCGAAATGTTCCATATCTTTCTCCGAATAATTTTATGAAATAAACTTGCCGTTAATTCTTAATAAAAGAGTATAATCCGTCAGGAAACCCCAAATTATCCAATACTCCGATTGTATTATACAATAATAGTAAATTAGTGTCAATTAACAAATCGAAACTTTTATCAGTTAATCTGTAATTTTGTGAAAAGTGTTAAAGTGGGTGAATTAAAGCAAATAAAAATCGGTAAAGTTTACATTGAGTTTATATTCGTGATAGCAGGAATAAAGGCTCTGCGTGGGCAGAGCCTTTATAATATCATATTGTTTTTTTCAATCTGCAAGGAACTGACTCATCAGCGTGTGACCTTCGGGGATAAAGTCGCCTGTGCCTGCCGCACTTTCTTCACAGAAGCATTCAACGCCGTTCAGATTTTTTCTGCTGTCA
The DNA here is from genome assembly GCA_016302655.1 of Oscillospiraceae bacterium. Taxonomy (GTDB): domain Bacteria; phylum Bacillota; class Clostridia; order Oscillospirales; family Ruminococcaceae; genus Ruminiclostridium_E. The sequence goes on from JAEDNF010000140.1 coordinate 928, forward strand.
TAAATCATAAATGGTACGGGTGCGTTAGTGTGAGTTTTAAGCTCAAGAGGAGTGGGATGGTCGGGGCAGATAAGTATCTTCATATCTTCGCCCTCAAATTCTTTCAACAGCTTGCCGAGTATCTTTTCGTCGATAAGACTGATTGATTTTACCTTATTTTCTATCTCGTGGCGGTGGCCGCATTCATCGGGGGCTTCAACATGGATATATACAAAATCCTTGCCGCCTTTCAAAGCGTCAACAGCCGCCTGCGCCTTGCCGTCAAAGTTAGTGTCAATGTAGCCGGTTGCGCCGTTTACCTTGATAACATCCATTCCCGTGAACTTGCCTATACCTCTGAGAAGGTCTACTGCCGATATCATTGCGGCACTCTTTCCGTACTTCTCGGCAAAAGGAGTAAGCTCCTTGCGAACGCCCTCTCCCCAGAACCAGATACTGTTAGCCGGGCGCAGACCACGCTCGATACGCTTAAGGTTTACGGGATGGTCTTTAAGAAGGTCGTAGCTCTTTTTCATCATCTCGATAAGCGGTCTGCCGTTTTCGTTCACACCGAGATAGTTTTTGATAGGCTTGCCTGTTATATCGTGGGGAGGAGTGAGCGTGCCGATGTCGGTAGTGCCGTTGTCCCAGATAAGACAATGACGGTAGCTGACACCGCTGTAGAAGCTGAACTCGTCTGTTCCGAGCTTTTCATCTATGAACTTAATAAGCTCGGCTGCTTCTTCGGTAGAAATATCATCGGCGCAGTAGTCCAGTATAGTCTTGTCTTCGTAAACAGGCTCGTCAGAGAGTGTAACAAGGTTTGTTCTGAAGGATACATCGGTAGGCTTCATATCGATACCTATGCTTCCTGCTTCAAGAGGACTTCTGCCTGAATAGTATATTGCCGGGTCGTAGCCGAGAACGGAGAGATTTGCGACATCGCTGCCGGGCTTTAAGTTATCTGCAACAGTCTTTACAAGGCCTACCCGAGAAACCTTTGCGAGCTTGTCCATATTAGGCTTGTCGGCAACGCTCATAGGTGTGCCGCCTATATCGTCACGGGGCAGATCTGCCATTCCGTCGCAAAGTAAAACTGCATATTTCATTATGGTTATCCCTTTCATTTGAAAAAATTGTTGATTGAAACAGCGCATATATGCGTTTTCTTCCAATCGTACCAAATAAAATTATATCACAAAGTCTGCAGGAAATCAATATAAAAATTGCAAACAGTCTTCACGACAAGAAGAATTTAACACGGATAATTTATGCTGTCGGCAGTAAGCTATTATCAAGGACGGTGATATTTTGAATATTTCAAAAAAAGAATACGCTAAGCTTGCCGACAGCTATTCGGCGCCGAGCAAGCTGTATATAACGATACCCAAGGCGTTTGTAGGCGGCGGTATTATCTGCTGTATAGGTCAGTTCTTTATGGACATTTACACTATGCTCGGCAACGATACCGACACGGCGTCGGCTTACACATCGATAACGCTTGTGCTGATAAGTGCGCTGTTGACCGGATTTGGTCAGTATGAGAGAATAGCAAAGCACGCAGGCGCAGGAACGCTTGTGCCGATAACGGGATTTGCGAATGCTGTAGTTTCGCCTGCGCTTGAGTTCAAGACGGAGGGACTTGTACTCGGAACAGGAGCAAAGATGTTTGTTATTGCAGGACCTGTTATTGTTTACGGTATAGCGGCGGCGTTTGTTTACGGCTTGATACTGTTTGTTATCAGCCTTTTCGGAGGATAATATGGCAAAATATATAAATGACGGTACAATTGAGCTTGACAGGGGAGTGTCGGTATATTCCTGCGCCGCCGCTGTCGGCAGGATGGAAAGCGACGGACCTCTCGGCAACTGCTTTGACTATGCCGCTGAAGGCGCAGAGCTGGGACTTACTACATGGGAAAAGGCAGAAAGCACATTCCAGCAGTATGCGTTTGATATAGCACTCAGAAAAGCGAAGCTGATAAAAGAGGATATCTCGTTTATCTTTGCAGGCGATCTTCTCAATCAATGTACGGGTTCGGCGTACGGCCTAAGGGATACGGATATACCTTTTTTCGGTCTGTACGGCGCTTGCTCGACTATGGCGGAAAGTCTTGCTTTAGCTTCGCTTTTTGCCGATATGAGAATAGGAGAATTCTTTGCGGCGGTGACATCTTCACACTTCTGCTCGGCTGAGCGACAGTTCAGATTCCCGATAAATTACGGCGGAGTAAGACCGCCCACAGCGCAATGGACTGCAACGGGCGCAGGCTGTTGTATTACTTCGGCGGCAGAAAAGGCGCCTTTTGTAAAGCGCATAACGGTCGGAAAGATCACCGATATGGGCATAAAAGACGCCAATAACATGGGTGCGGCAATGGCAGGTGCGGCTTATGATACCATTAACAGACATCTTATAAATACAAAAACCACACCGCAGGACTATGACGCTATCTATACCGGAGATTTGGGGCAGGTCGGAACGGATCTTTTAAAGGAGCTGTTCAGGCGTGACGGAGTACAGATAGAAAATATACACAAGGACTGCGGACTTATGCTGTACGACCGTGAAAAACAGGATGTTCACGCAGGCGGCTCGGGCTGCGGATGCAGTGCCAGCGTGCTGTGTGGACATATCCTGCCGATGATAGCGGAAGGCAAGCTTCACAGAGTATTATTTGCGGCAACCGGTGCGCTTATGTCTCCGACCATTGTACAGCAGGGAGAAAGTATACCGGGTATATCGCACTTAGTAGAAATTTCCGACAGACAGGAGGGATAAATATGCAGTATTTATGGGCGTTTCTTGTAGGCGGTGCGCTTTGCGCCATAGGTCAGGTGCTTATAGACCTTACTAAGCTCACTCCTGCAAGGATACTTGTTTCTTATGTTGTTGCAGGAGTGATACTGGGAGCTGTAGGAGTATATCAGCCTCTTGTTGACTTTGCGGGAGCAGGGGCAAGCGTACCGCTGACGGGCTTTGGCAATCTGCTTGCAAAGGGTATGAGAAAAGCCGTCGAGGAGGACGGCTTTCTCGGAATATTCACGGGCGGTTTTACTGCTTGTGCCGCAGGAGTAGCGGCGGCTATTATATTCGGCCTTGCGGTTGCTCTTATCTTCAGAAAAACAGACAGAACACGGCAGGAGTAGCAAAACAGGCTGTATAAAGAGCTTTACGGCTCTCCTACAGCCTTGTTACATATTTACAGCACCGTCATCAGTTGCTCAATATTACAGTCGGAATATTCCACCTCAGCAGAGAACATTCGCACGATTTCTATAAGCGCATCCGATAAATCGGAGCTGACCGCTGACTGCATTACTGCCGCAAACAGATTCCTTATCATATTACAGCAAAGAGCTATAAATGCCGCAGTTTTGTCTGCCGTATTATCAAGCACACCGTCCGAAAAATAACGGAAAGCAAGATATACCGACAGCTGTTCAAAGCAGGTGTCGTATCTGTCAAGTTTTGTAAAATCAAATTCATCGGGAGCAAAACCTCTGTATTTTGTAAGAAGCTCGCCCCATTTTTCATCCAGCCGTTCAAGCGACAGAAAGACATCAGTCCACTCGGCGTGGCTTTTCTGCGGCAGAGTGATACCGCAATAATCGGTCATTTTGCAAAGCCTGCTTTCAAACGGGACGCTTCTGTCTTGCAGTATCTCAAATACTGCGTTTCGCATATCTATAGACTCTTGTTCCTTATCGCTGAGCGCCTGCGCTTCGTTATCATCACCGAGTACGCAAAGCTCGGTTTTATCGTATTTCAGCAATATCAGCCTCGCCGCTTCTTCACAGCTTAGTCCGAGCCCGACTTCCGTGCGGTCGGTAAAGTAATTTCTGAATCTCGGATGGTCGGTGCAGATAGAGCATAGCGAGTCCTCGCCGAGCGTCAGAATTATATCGCACAGATTATCCTTATTCAGAAACGGACAGCGCTCGTTTTCTGCAAGCTTGAAATACGCCGTGTCATCAGAATATGAGATTCCCTCAGACAGCCTGTTAATGAACGATGGGGGTATTTCCGCCGG
>JAEDNF010000141.1 GCA_016302655.1 Oscillospiraceae bacterium
AAACGCAGAAAACAGTTTGACGGTCTGTACGGCGAATACAATGCCGTTAAAGAAGCGCATCCGGCTGATATGGTATTGTTTCAAGTGGGAGATTTCTTTGAAATGTTCGGTGAGGACGCAAAAGCCGCAGCCGATATTTTGGATATACACCTTACAAACAGAACAATCAATAATGTCGGTACGGCCCCAATGTGCGGTATTCCTGCCTTTTCTCTTGAAACCAATGTCGAAAAGCTCCGTGATAAGTATGATGTAACCATATCCGCAACAGACGCTAAAACTGAGCAGCGCGGTGTTTATACGCTATTATCTGTAAACCGTGAAGCGGAACAGGCGAAGACGGATGTTGAAAAATCGCTTGAGCAGTATAAACCTGTGGTAATTGCTGCTGTTACAGAGGATATGCCTTACCGAAACGCCTGCGGACACTCTGATCGTGAAAACGCTGTTATAGAGGGTAATGCTGCTGTGCGACGAGCTGTTCTCAATTCGGGCGATATAGAGCTTATACGGCTATTTTCGGATATGCCGGACTTCCGTAATCGTTTGCACAGTGAAGTTTTTGATGAAACCTATCCGCAGCTTCACGAACTGCTTCGCCCTCTTTCCCAAGACGATATTGAAAATGCTGTCCGAACGTGGAACGGCAATGCCGAGAGCAAGCGGCGTGTAAACGAATATATGGCACAGCACGGCAGAGAGCGCGGAGCTTCGGCATGGCTTGCCAACGAATATAACGGCGCAGATAATAACAATCTGCTTGTTGCCCGTCACGGAAGCCCCGAAGAAAGCAAGCTGCCATGGACAACGGTACAGCGGACGCTTATACGAATGATAGCCGATGACACCTTTCTTACAGCCGCCGACCGTATGACTGAAACGGCATTGATTGATGATATGACGGACGAGGAAAAACAGGAACATATAGATGTGGTGGAAACAGCGAAGGACTATGGCTTACCGTTGCCAAGAGAAGATATTGAAGTCTACGATAAAATCATTGAAGAACGTGAAAGGGTACACGAAGCGGTTGAAAATGTCAGAACAGAAGATGAGCTTGATGCACTTCCCATCTCCGTACAAATAGGCGGTGAATGGAGAATATTCGATAACGCAGAAGAAGCAGAAAAAGCTATGGAAACAGAAGTCGTTGAGCAAACGGACTACTCACAATATATCGGCAGAGAAATTGAAGTTGACGACCGAAGGTTTGTCGTAGACCATATAAACGACTTGTTTAATAAGGTTGAATTAAGGGATATAACCTTTCAAAATGATGTTGGCTTCCCCATATTCAGAAGTGAAAGTCTTGAATGGCTTGAACGTGTTATGGAATTACAGGAACACATTAACGAGTCTGTTGCCACGGAAACTGTAGCCGTATATCCTGCGGAAGAAAATAACATCCCCTATGATATAGTGATTGAACGTATTCCGTCAGCTTCTCCCGCACCGGAAGTCGGTAACTTTCACATAACAGATGACCATCTTGGTGAGGGTGGTGCAAAAGCAAAATTTCGTGCCAATATGGATGCTATCAATCTGTTAAAGGAGCTTGAGTTTGAAGGACGACAAGCTACCGAAGAAGAACAGGAAATTCTTTCAAAGTATGTCGGCTGGGGCAGTCTTCCAGATGCCTTTGATGAGAGTAAAGAAAATTGGGCAGACGAGTTTACGGAACTCTATACTGCACTCTCTCCCGATGAGTACAAGGCGGCAAAGGCTTCTGTATTAAATGCTCACTATACAAGCCCTACCGTTATCAGAGCTATGTATGAAACAATAGAAAAAATGGGATTTACCAAAGGAAATATTCTTGAGCCGTCAATGGGTATCGGTAACTTTTTCGGTATGCTGCCCGAAAGTATGTCGCAAAGTAATCTGTACGGCGTTGAGCTTGACAGCATTACGGGTAAGATTGCAAAACAGCTATATCCGAAAGCGGATATTACTGTTGCAGGCTTTGAAACAACGGATAGACGGGATTTCTACGATTTGTCCATTGGAAACGTGCCCTTTGGAAATTATCAGGTAAGCGATAAGGCATATAACAAGCTGGGTTTTCCCATACACGACTACTTTATAGCAAAAGCAATAGATCAGGTGCGACCGGGAGGTGTAATTGCTTTTGTAACAAGCCGATATACCTTAGATAAGCAATCACCCGAAGCAAGACAGTATTTCGCAAAAAGAGCGGAGCTTTTGGGAGCAATCAGACTTCCCAACACAGCGTTTAAAGCAAATGCGGGTACAAGTGTTGTATCTGATATTATATTTTTGCAGAAGCGTGAAACCCCAATTGAGATTGAATCCGATTGGATACACCTTGGCAAAAATGCAGACGGATTTGCCATAAACAGTTATTTTATCGACAATCCCAATATGGTACTTGGCAGGCAGACTTCTGAGAGCACACAATACGGTAAGGAAGACTTTACTGTTGTACCTTATGAGGGAGTATCTCTTGATGAGCAGTTAAAGGAAGCTATAACATATATTCGCGGAACATACACGGAAGCGGAAATAGATGACATGGATGACAGAACCGGTGATACCATTCCTGCCGATCCGAGTGTAAAAAACTATTCTTATACCATTGTTGATGATGAAGTGTATTTCAGACGAAACTCTGTAATGGTGAAGCCTGATATGAACGCCACAGCCATTCAGAGAATTAAGGGTATGATTGGACTGCGGGACTGTGTGAATGAGCTTATTGAGAAACAGATGGACGCTGATATTCCCGACAGTGCAATAAAAGAAACACAGAGCAGGCTCAATGTCTTATACGATAATTATGTTGCAAAGTACGGTATAATAAACAGCCGGGCAAACTCATTAGCTTTCTCCGATGACAGCTCTTACTACCTCCTCTGCTCTCTTGAAAACGTGGATGAGGACAAACAACACGCGACAAAGGCTGATATGTTTACAAAACGCACGATAAAACCGCATAAGGTAGTTACCTCTGTTGATACAGCGTCCGAAGCACTCGCTATATCAATCGGCGAAAAAGCAAAGATTGATATGGAGTTTATGTCTTCCCTTACAGGAAAGACGGAGCAAGAACTTTTCTCCGAATTAAAAGGCGTTATATTTCTTAATCCCGAACACATCAGTGAGAATGACGGACGGAGCAAGTACCTGACAGCCGATGAATATCTTTCGGGAAATGTGCGTGAGAAATTGGAGCTTGCAAAGCGAAGTGCGGAGGTTTACCCCGACGATTACAATATAAATGTCGAAGCCCTTAAATCGGCTCAACCAAAAGACCTTGACGCTTCAGAAATTGAAGTCAGACTCGGAGCTACTTGGATTGACAAGGAATATATCAAGGAATTTATGTGGGAAACCTTTGATATGCCGTACTATTTACGAAGAAGTATTGAGGTCAACTACTCTCCCTACACCGCAGAATGGAACATAACTAATAAAAATATGGCAAGTCATAATGATGTTAATGTGTACATGACCTACGGAACGGAGAGGGCAAACGCTTTTAAAATTCTTGAGGAAACCTTAAATCTTCGTGATGTTCGTATCTATGACACCAAAATTGATACTGACGGCACTGAACGCAGAGTGCTCAACAGCAAGGAAACTACGCTTGCACAGCAAAAGCAGCAGGCAATTAAGGATGAATTCAGAGATTGGATTTGGAAGGACGCGGACAGACGCAGTGAGCTTGTGGAGCGATATAATACTTTATTTAACTCTACCCGTCCCCGCGAGTATGACGGAAGTCATTTAACATTCAGCGGAATGAACCCCGAAATAATGCTCCGTGAACATCAGTTAAACGCTGTTGCGCATATCCTTTACGGCGGTAACACTTTGCTTGCACATGAGGTCGGTGCGGGCAAGACCTTTGAAATGGTAGCTGCCGCAATGGAAAGCAAACGGCTGGGGCTTTGTCAGAAAGCATTATTTGTAGTACCGAACCACCTTACAGAACAATGGGCATCGGAGTTTTTGAGATTGTACCCGTCAGCCAATATACTTGCTGCAACTAAAAAGGATTTTGAACCGCATAACCGTAAAAAATTCTGTGCAAGAATTGCAACGGGTGATTATGACGCGGTAATTATCGGACACAGCCAATTTGAGCGTATTCCCGTATCAAAGGAACGGCAGGAGCGTTTGATTGAGGAACAGATAGAGGAGCTTGAACAAGGTCTTGAGGAGCTTAAAAGCAGCCATGCCGAACGCTTCACAATAAAGAGCGTAGAGCGAACGAAACGCGGTTTGGAAGCAAGATTGAAGAAATTGCAGGACAACGACAGAAAAGATGATGTTATAACCTTTGAGCAATTAGGTGTTGACAGGCTGTTTGTGGACGAGGCACACGCGTTTAAGAACCTTTTTCTGTACACAAAAATGAGAAATGTTGCCGGGTTATCAACCTCCGATGCACAGAAATCCTCGGATATGTATCTGAAATGCAGATATATTGATGAAATGACAGACAGCAAGGGAGTGGTTTTTGCAACGGGTACACCCGTATCAAATTCTATGACGGAGCTTTATACAATGATGAGGTATCTTCAGCACGATACCATACAGAAAAAAGGGCTTGCACACTTTGATTGCTGGGCTTCGACCTTTGGTGAAACCACAACGGCGATAGAGCTTGCTCCCGAAGGAACAGGCTATCGTGCAAGAACAAGATTTTCTAAATTCTTTAATCTGCCTGAGCTTATGAATTTGTTTAAGGAAGCAGCGGATATAAAGACAAGCGATCAGCTTAATCTTCCTACGCCTACTGCTGTATATCATAATGTAGTAGCACAGCCTACAGAGATACAAAAAAGTATGGTGCAGGAACTGTCGGAAAGAGCCGCTGCCGTTCACTCCGGTGCAGTGGACGCATCGGTCGATAATATGCT
>JAEDNF010000142.1 GCA_016302655.1 Oscillospiraceae bacterium
TAACCTCTGCGGCGGTAATGTTTTTTGTAACGGCGCTAATTTTGCCTCTTATATATTTTTCCTTTGCTACACACTTAACTGTTGTGAAATATGTTGACAAATGTCGATTACAATGGTATAATCTAATATAGTATACAAAATTTAGGACGCTTCTTTTAAAAAAATTGTATCTTATTTGCAAATTTCCCATATTTTTGTGTAAATTCTGCTTATGAAGCAGGAGGAAAAGCGCTGTGAGATACGGCTGTGCTATTTTGTATTAAAAAATTATCTGTGAGGAAAGAATATGGCGATTTTCAGATGCAAAAGCTGCGGTGATAATCTGAATGTGACCGACGGTGTCAAGGTAGTAGAATGTGAAGCCTGCGGCACAAGACAAACGGTTCCTGCAGCCGACAACGAGAAAAAAGTCAACCTGTTCAACCGTGCAAACAGACTGAGAATGGAGTGCGAGTTCAGCAAGGCGGAGAGCCTGTATGAGCAGATATGCACCGAGTTTCCCGATGAAGCTGAGGCGTATTGGGGACTCTGTCTTTGCAGATACGGTATTGAATATGTTGACGATCCCAAGACAGGAAAGAAAGTTCCCACCTGTCACCGTTCATCTTTCGAGAGTATATTTGACTGCGAAGATTATCAGAACGCCCTTGACAAGTGCGATGTCGTAGCCCGTGAAGTTTACAAGGAACAGGCTACCGAGATAGACCGTCTTAACCGTGAGATACAGAAGATAGCAAGAAACGAACAGCCCTACGATGTATTCATCTGCTATAAAGAGACGGACAGCAACAAGGAGCGTACAAAGGACAGCGTAAGAGCGCAGGAAGTGTACAACGCCCTCACCAAAGAAGGCTATAAGGTATTCTTCTCAAGAATAACGCTTGAAGACAAGCTCGGTCAGGAATACGAGCCTTACATATTCTCGGCTCTTAACACCGCAAAGGTCATGCTTGTTATCGGCTCGTCATATGAAAACTTCGAGGCGGTATGGGTCAAGAACGAGTGGACACGATTCCTCGACCTTATGACAAAGGACAACTCAAAGAAGCTGTATCCCTGCTACTTTGACATTGATCCTTACGACCTCCCCGGCGAATTCAGGATGCTTCAGGGGCAGAGCATGGACAAGATCGGCTTTGAGCAGGATCTTGTAAGAAATATACAAAAGATAATACCGCTCAAAAAGCAGGAAGCGTTCCCTCAGGGAATGGCAATGTACGGGAACATGGCTTTCGACAATCTTGAAAGAGCCGGTAAGAACGCCGAAAAGCTTATTGAACTGGGCAATATCAACGGCGCCCGTGAAGCGTATACAGAAATCACTAAGCTGCATCCCGAGAGCTATGTAGGTTGGTGGGGACTTATCCGCACCGCAACAAACGACCTTAAGACATTCAATGCGGAAGAAGACGAGAAGATAAAAGAGTGGTACGGATATGTCTGCAAAACCGCTACCGAAGAAGAGCTGGCAAAGACTAAAAATGATTACATAAATTATCTTCACATCGTAGCCGAAAGCGATATGGAGGCTATGTCCGATCACTACAGAGAACACATTGAAATTGCTCACAATCTTCAGGACAGAACAGAGAAAAACCGACAGGAAGAGCTGAGAAAGCAGAATAACTTCAACGGTTCATACGAAGCGACCCGTTCTGACCTGGTAAACCAGCTGCAGTCCTGCTCATCGGACATCCTTACGGTGAGATCAAAGAGGACAAAATCGACCGTATTTGCGGTGCTTATTGTTCTTACACTTGTCACAGTTGTCTTGCTGACCCTTTTTATCGGCAGCCAGGAAAAAATGGATGATGACTTATTAGCCGTAGTTTATTTAGTGTCTATTGTATTGCTTATTATATTCGGCTGCTGCAAACGGTCAATAACCAAGCGCTTCGGCTCAAGAAGATATATGGCGTCGATGCTGTATGAAATGGAAGCCAATCGAAACATATTGCAGAAAAATATCTCCCGCCTTGACAGCGATAAAGAGGCAAACGATACGGCAGTTGACAGAAATCTCTCCATACTTGCTTCACGCAAAAATCAAATGCAGTTCTCAATTGACTGTATGAACGAGGCAAACAACAGCCCGACTCTTCTCAGAGAGCCGATATACTTTACTAACATTGCCGCAGATATTACAAATGATCTTCCCGAGATAGACGAGCATATCAACAGAATAGAAACTCTCGCTATGGTAGAGTCGGATTATGTGGCATCGGTAGAAGAAACCGGCAAATGGGATCACAGCGAGTACGAAGTGAATTTTGACGCTGTCCGTGAGCTTTATCATTACGGCGATGAAGAAGTAGTAGTAAACAACGGCTTTGAGCATCTGCCGCAGGCAGAGGATGCAAATCCCCCCGAGCCTGTAGCTTCTGCAGAGCCTGTAGCTCCGCCCGAGCCTATCGCTCCGCCCGAGCCTGTTGCTCAGTCTGTTCAGGCTGATATAAGCAATGAGCCGGCAGTAAGTCCTTCGGGCTGGATTTGCCCCAATTGCGGTAACAAAGATCTTACCGCCGACGATATGTTCTGTGCTTGCTGCGGAACAAAGAGACCCTATTGATTTTCAAATAAATACAGGAGGATAATACCCCAATGAATGTCAAAGAAAAAGATACCGGCAAGGGCTTGCTCCGTCTTATCGAATGTGATAAGGGAAATGATATTTTCGTATGGAAAAGCCCTATTGAAGACTTCAACTACGGCAGCCAGCTTGTAGTACACGAATCGCAGGAGGCTATATTCTTCAAGGACGGAAAGGCAATGGATACCTTCGGTCCCGGTAGATATACGCTTTCTACGCAGAACCTGCCTATAATAGGCGGCGCTATAAAGATTCCTTTCGGCGGCGAGAGCATTTTCCGTGCAGAAGTTTACTTCGTAAATATGACCACCCAGATGGGCATAAGATGGGGCACGGATACAAGAGTCAGACTGTTTGACCCCGCATCGGGACTTTATGTAGAGATAGGCGCCTGCGGAAGCTTCAATCTTAGAGTTTCCGATCCCAGAAGACTGGTTGTAAAGCTCGTCGGTACAGAGGGTATGTTTACCCAGAGCGAGATATTCGCAAACGGCGTAGGCGACGGCGATCCTGCCAATGCAAACGGTAGGGGCAAGGTCGGCATGATAGGCAAGTTCAAGACTATGATAATCAGCACTGTTAAGTCTAATCTTGCCCGTGCCATTAAAGAAGCAAACATCAACATTCTTGAGATAGACGCATACCTTGACCAGCTTTCAGCAATGCTTCGTCCGATAATCAACGAAGCGCTTGCAGAGTACGGCCTTGTTATCCCCGAGTTCTACATATCTTCTATTCTCACTCCCGACGATGATCCGAACTATCGCCGTCTTAAAGAGCAGTTTGCCGCAAAGACGCTTAATGTCCGTGAGGAAGAGATAAAGAAAGCTACCGCAGAGGCCGCAAGAGAGAGAAAGCTCGTTGAGGCTCAGACAGACGCTCAGCTTAAGATAATCGAGGCTCAGGCAAGCGCAGAAGCTTATAAGACAAAAGCTTATGCAGAAGCCGAAGAGATGCGTGTCAAGGGTTACACCTATCAGCAGGAAACTGCCCGTGAGGTTGGCCTTGAGGCTATGAAGAACGGCATAACAGGCGGTTCCGGCGGCGGTATCGGCGAGGTTGCAAGTCTCGGTATAGCGCTGGGAGCTATGGGCTCTGTAGCAGGAATGACGCGTGACGCGTTAAACCCTGTTGCCGACAGCACAGCGGCTGCACTCAATCCTAATACTCCTGCCGCTCCTGCAGATACATGGGACTGCACCTGCGGAGAGAAAGCCATTTCCCGTAAGTTCTGCCCCGAGTGCGGTGCAAAGCGTCCCGAAAAGAAGACTGCGGATTCATGGGATTGCGCCTGCGGTGAGAAGGGCATTACTCGCAACTTCTGTCCCGAATGCGGCGCAAAGCGCCCTGCTCCTGCACAAACTTGGGACTGTGCCTGCGGAGAAAAGGGTATCACACGCAACTTCTGCCCCGAATGCGGTGCAAAGCGCCCTGCTCCCATAGAAACATGGGACTGCACCTGCGGAGAGAAGGGAATAACAGCTAAGTTCTGTCCCGAGTGCGGAACAAAACGCCCCGAAAAGACCGAGGAGGAAAATGCAAATGAATAAGTCATTTAAAGTTTATCCGCTTATCGTTTTTATTGCGATACTTGCCGCTATCAATGTGATATACTTCCTTGTCCCCATACCTAAGGTGACGGCGTCGCCCTGGATCGCTTATGGATTCACGATGTTCTCGGTACTGTTTACCTGCGGTACTCTCTACTTCTCGTTCTTCAAAAACGAGCCGGTAAAGTCTAAGGCGTACGGTTTCCCCGTATTCAGATGTGCGCAGATATATATGGTATTCCAGGTTATCTTCTTTGCTGTAGTATGCCTTTTCTCCTTGGTGATACCTGAATGGGTTACGCTGATCGTCTGCATACTTGCCCTGATATTCGCGCTTATAGGAGTTCTTTCGGCAGAAACCGCAAGAACGATTATCAACAACCAGGAACAGCGTGACGCTGTTGCAACAGCGCAGAACACCTACTTCCGTCTTGATGCGGCCGCACTTGTAAATAAGTGTAACAATCCGGCAGTAAAGCCTGAGCTTGAAAAGCTCGCTGACGATATCCGCTACAGCGATCCTGTTTCAACTCCTGCGCTTAACGATGTTGAGAGCTATATTTACAATCAGATGAGAGCGCTCGATATGCAGCTCAACTCCAACAGCGAAATCGAATTAAAGCTGATTGCAGATATCAGAAGGGCTATCGCAGACAGAAACCAGAGATGCAAGATGCTTAAGAGATAAGCGAAAAGAAAACGAATATAAAATGAGACGGAACGGGTAAAACCGTTCCGTCA
>JAEDNF010000143.1 GCA_016302655.1 Oscillospiraceae bacterium
CGGAATTTGTCGAAAGAAACATATTGACCGTACGCTGTGGATATGTTATTATGAATATGTATATTTAGCGGCAAAGAAAAACCTCTTTGCTTTTGTACAGGATAAGGAGTAACACTACTAATGGAGATACAACTGCTGATAATAATTATCATTATGATTGCCTGCTCGTCTTTCTTTTCGGCGAGCGAAACAGCGCTCACAGGTTCTAACCGCATACGGCTAAAAAGTATGGCAGAGGGCGGCTCAAAGGGTGCAAAAATGGCGCTTAAACTCCTTGACAAGTATGACAAGGTAATAACGACAATACTTATCGGAAACAATATAGTAAACATAACCGCTTCTTCGCTTGCTACCGTGCTTGCGACCGCCGTTGTAGGCCCCGACAATGCCGCACTCGTTTCTACCGTTGTGCTGACGCTTGTGATTCTGACATTCGGCGAGGTACTGCCAAAGAGCCTTGCGAAAGATCACTCGGAGGGCATGACTGTTGCTACAAGCGGTATAATCACATTCCTCACCTTTATATTCACGCCTTTATCGGCGCTGTTCATACTGCTCAAAAAGCTCGCCGACAAGCTGTTCGGCAGTAAGAAGGAAGTATCCGTCACCGAGCAGGAGCTTATGGCTATCATTGACGAGATCGAGGACGAGGGCGTTCTTGAAGAGCAGGAGCGTGACCTTGTAAAGAGTGCGCTTGAATTTGACGATACCGTTGTTGACGAGATAATCACCCACCGTGTCGATGTCGTTGCGGTTGATATTAACGAGGATATCGAAAAGGTACGGGATATTTTCATAAACGAAGAATACTCAAGACTGCCCGTTTATGAGGGCTCTATCGACCATATAACCGGCTTTGTAAGCCAGAAGGATTTCTTCAAGAGATATATCACCAAAGAAGAATCGGACGCATTTTTCCTGCGTGATATCGTGCAGGAGATACATTATGTTCCGCACCTTATGAAGATAAGCGAGATAATGAAGCAGATGCAGCGTGACAAGGTACATATGGCGGTCGTACTCGACCAGTACGGCGGCACGCTCGGCATAGTCACGCTTGAAGACATACTCGAACAGCTTGTAGGCGAGATATGGGACGAAAACGATGAGATAGTAACCCCCGTTACTTTTGTCTCGGAAAACGAGTTCAATGTAAACGGCGATGTATCGCTGACTCAGTTCAAGCGCTACTGGCACAACCGCACGGATAAATATCCCAATATCAAAGGCAACGCTAAGACTGTAGGCGGCTGGGTGCTGGAGCTGTTCGGCAAGATACCCGAAACAAATGAAATGGTCACCACCGAGGACTTCAGAATAACTGTGCTTAAAGTCAGCGAACGCAGAATAGTAAAGGTGCGCCTTACCGTTCTGCCCGAAAAGGAAGACCGGTAAAGCCATGCGTGTTTTATTTATAGTCTGCGCCGTATTCGGTACGGTCGGAATATGCGGACTTCTTGTGATGCTTATTTTCTTCAGGCTGAAGATAAACTTAGGCTTTAAGCTCCCTAAAGCAAAGACAATACCCATAGAAGAGTTTATTCCGCAGGGGATATACGGCTACTCGGTGTTTGTGGCGTCATTCGGATATATCGGACTGTTTCTCCTGCCGCTTCCTCTCCCCTGGTATTTTCTCATTCCCGTCGATTTAGCGGCGGCTCTTATCGTAAACTTTATCGGGGTGCATTTTCTCTCCCCTGCCGCAAAGCGATTTATAAACGGAAAAGCGCCGTCGCCCGACGATCTGTCGGGACAGGAAGCTATAGCTGTCGATGATATAGACGGCGACGGCTACGGAAAGGTAAAAGTCAGATATAACGGCAGAAGCTACCGCTTTGACGCCATTTCGGTATACCATACCGACATAAAAAGCGGCGAGAAGCTCGACATAGTGACGGGCGAGGACTTACTGCTTTTCGTTCAGAAAAAAGACGAGATATATAAAGTTCTTGAAGAACCCGAAGTGCCGGAAGCTAAAGAAACCAAAAAGGAAGAAGCACCTGCGCCAAAGCGTGAAAACGACCGCTTTGAACGCTCTTCCGAGAAAAAATCATCAGGCGAAACCGAAGATAAGCCGGAAGAAACCGCAGGCGAAAACATCACCGCAGACAGCGGCTCTTCAACCGATACAGACGATATAAAAAAGCAAACGGAAGAACAGAAAGAAGAAGCCGAAAACGGCACCGAACAGGAACAAACGGAGGAATAACACTTGTTTTCAAAGGAGATAACGACTACTGCGGAAGATTACCGCAGTTTAGTCAGTTTCACGGAATTTACGCTTAAAAAAAGCAATAATATAATATGCATCATTGCGGCGGCTGTCGCAGTGGCGGTGCTTGTCACGGGACTTGCGGGGCTGATACCTCTTTATGTATCGGGTGCTGTCGGTGCGGCGTGTGCTTGCGTTATACTTGTCACCGTACTGCTTGTCAGGAAAAAAGCAGATGACGGCATAAAATACGGCAAGGTTCTGCTGAACGCAAAAAGGACATTCAGCTACGATACACAGGCAGTAAAGGTAGTCGGAGGCAGAACCGACACCGATATCAGCTTTTCATGGAACACGATATTCAAGATATACGAAACGGAAAAATATTTTTTCATTTATTTCAGGTATGACCTTGCGTACTGTCTGCCCAAAGACCAGCTTAATATGCAGGAAGCGCTTGAAGTACGCAATTATTTCATAAAGAAAATGGAAGGCAGATTCGTAAAGAAGTGCAAATGAGAAAGGCGAAAGTATGTTAAAGAAACTCAAAAAGCAGGTACTGGAAGCTAACCTTATGCTCCCCCGTTACAACCTTGTCACATTCACCTGGGGAAATGTATCGGGCATCGACCGTGAAAGAGGTCTTGTTGTTATAAAGCCGTCGGGCGTAGAGTACGACACGATGACGGTAGACGACCTTGTTGTGCTTACCCTTGACGGCGAACAGGTAGAGGGCGAGCTGAAGCCGTCGAGCGACACTCCCACTCACCTTGAGTTATACAAGGCTTTTCGCAACATCGGCGGTATCGTTCACACTCATTCGCAATGGAGCACGGCATTTGCCCAGAGCGGTAGGGACATACCTGCGCTCGGAACTACTCACGCTGACTATTTCTACGGCGCAATTCCCTGCACCGAAATGATGACGGCAGAAGCTATCGGCGGCGAATACGAAAAAGAGACGGGAACTATAATTATTGACACATTCAAAAAGCGTGGTATCGATCCCGACAGCGTGCCTGCGGTAAATGTTCATTCACACGGTCCTTTTGCCTGGGGCAAGGACGCATACGAAGCGGTACACAATGCCGTTGTGCTTGAAAATGTGGCAAAGATGGCAATGTTCGATATGCTTCTTGACAAGGATATAAAGCCTATGCAGCAGGAACTGCTCGACAAGCATTATCTCAGAAAGCACGGCGCAAACGCCTACTACGGACAGGATAAATAACAAAACAGAAAGCCGTACTCACCGTATTAATAAAAACAACCGACTGTTTTCAGAAAAAGGGGAAATAAGGATATGGAAATATACTGCCTCAGCGAAGGCGAGCTTTACCGCATAGAAAACGGCAAGGAAAAGCGCATATTATGCGAGAGGGTGGAGAGCTACCGTGACGCTGTGCGTAAGATGAAAGCCCGTGACGAATGGAAAACTACGGGAAAAGGCGCTAAATTTATGGGCGTCGAAGAAAAGGAATACGGAGAGGCTGACGCTTTTTCAATGCTTAAGGGCGTCGGAGCGTGCGGCGATAAGCTGATATATTCTACCTATGCGGACGGCGTCGGCGGAATGTATCTGAAAAACGGCGATGAAGAGAACTACATATTTGCAAACCGCAGTGAAGTTATCGCAGGCATTGACTGCTTTGACGGCAAATGCGCCGTCAGCGCAGGAAACAACGCTTATGAAAATCACATTGCGCTTGTAAACACGCAAAACGGCAGTTTTGAACAGCTTACCGAAGGCTTCACAAGCGAAACGCATCCGCATATATCGAGGCAGAACAGCGATATAATTTATTACACGGCAATGGGCTTTGCCACCGACCGAAGCGGAAATGTAATTGAAAAGAGTCCATGTTCGGTATGTATGTACGACCTTAGAAGCTCAACAATAGATGAGTATATTGCCGAAGACGGTTACGACTGCATAAAGCCGCAGGACGACAGCGACGGAAATATGTACTTTATCAGAAGAAAATATGTACCGTCAAGGCAGAAAAGCAATCTTCTGCTTGACATTGTGCTGTTCCCCGTAAGGATAATCAAGGCTATCGGCGGATTTTTAAGTGTTTTCTCAATGGCTTTCGGCGGAGAACCTTTGCGCACAGGCGGTAAGAATCCCGCAAAGAGCAAAACGGCAAACGAGCGTGAAGCGTTTGTCGAGGGAAATCTCATAAAGGCGGAAAAACAGCTTAATGCAAGTGACGACGACGGCGTGATCCCATCGGACTGGGAGCTTGTAAGGCGCAGTAAGGACGGAAGCGAAACGGTCATAAAAAAGCGCATTATGGATTACAGGCTGCTTGACAACGGAGATATAATTTACTCTAACGGCAGCCGTATAAGGCTAATTTCGGGTGCAAAGGACACCGTGCTGTGCAAAATGAAGCTTGCAAATTCGATTACGGTGATACAGCAGTGATGTTAGACTGTCGATAAACCTCTATTATTCACAAATGGGGTTTGGGGCGAAGCCCCAATGCAAGTTTGCGTTCGTTTGTGGGTTTTGCATCCTTGCAAAACCTCTGTGCGAACGCTATCAAGCATCCTTGCTTGGTCGCAGGGTGCGATTCTATCAGCCTTGCGGCTGATTTTCAAAAGCTCCGCTTTTGAGCCCCCGATAACAAAGAAAGGGGTTG
>JAEDNF010000144.1 GCA_016302655.1 Oscillospiraceae bacterium
GAGAAAATAGCCTCTGCTGCGGTAAACGGCAATATACTGTCGTTTGTTACCGCAGATGACAAGCCCTTACAGTATAATATTGATATGAACTCCATGTCACAGGCAGAAGCGCCCGAAGCTACAAACAGCGTGAAAATAAATGATAACTGTATAGCGCAGGTAACTATGACGGCAGACAAGGACGGCAACAGAACAGGAATCAGACTTGAAGTCGGCGGCGATGAAAAGGTCGAAAAGCTGATCACTGCCGAAAGCAACACGCCGGGCGACTGGAACAGCTATCTTTCAAGCCCTGCGTGCGATGATATTTCTAAGCTCGCTTACGCCGAAATCGGAACAAAGATAATATTCGGACTTCCGCTTTCATATTTTGACGGCGTATCACAGGTAAGTATGTTCAGGTTCTACAGTTATGAGAACGGAAAGCTGACAGAGCTTGGCAAGCTGTCGCTGTATGATGAAAAGATAGACTCTCTTGAATGCAGGATAGTCGGCGGCGAAAAGCCGTATATAATCACGATGTGGGATAAGCGTATCATAACCGCAAGCGCCGATAAGATAAAGGTCATATCGGATAAAAAATTAAAGGTTATCGAGAAAAAAGAGGAAGATACAAGCACTTCTTCGGACAAGACAAGCAGTACCGAAAGCAAGGGTGAGTCGGATGCATGAAAAGCTTACTGAGGCGGCTATAAGATATGACTCGGGCGATCCTAAGAGGATTCAGCATTTCATCAAGGTATATTCCTTCGCTATGCTTATAGGCAAGCAAGAGGCACTGTCCGAAAAAGAAATGAAAACGCTCGGTGCGGCGGCGATACTCCACGATATAGGAATACATGAGGGCGAAAGGCTGTACGGCAGAAACGACGGTGTTATTCAGCAACAGCTCGGTCCCGATATAGCTCAGAAAATAATGAGCGAAACAGGCGGCTATGATGATGTGTGCGAAAGAGTGAAATATCTTATCGCACACCACCATACTTACGGCTTATCGGAAGGCGCAGACCTGCAGATACTTATAGAGGCGGATTTTATAGTAAATCTTTATGAAGACAATGCCTCCTCAGACGCCGTAAAGAACGCATACGACAGAGTTTTTGCCACAGAAAGCGGCAAAAAATTGCTCGCAAATATTTTCGGTATCGTGAAGGAATAAAAACGCACTTGCATTTTTTGAAAATGTGTGTTATACTCTATCTAACCGAATAACAGAAAACACGGTACGAAAGGCAGTATAATATATGCCCTGTAGGTAATAGGGAATCCGGTGAGAATCCGGAGCAACCGTCATTACTGTGTATGAGTAAGCTCATAAGTCAGAATACCCCCGTGCTTTCCGGCATTGTCTCTTGGACGAGGAAGAAGTACAGCCGATCTTCAGCAATGGCTGTACTTGTATGTTTTTGCATATAACAGTATGGCTTTGGTTTGCTGTGTAAAAAGATCAGTTGTGCTTTCACGCTTAATGCGTGAAGGCATTTTTTGTTGCATTTTAAGGTGGTGTTAATATGTCTGCTGACGAAAAGTATGAAAAGGCTGTAGCTTTGCTTTGCGATAAGTATAACGAGCTCGGTACTTTGCCAAAGCGTTCCGACTTTTCGCCCGATGAGGTATGCTTTATCAAGCAGAAGCTGGGTCCCTGGACAAGAGCGCTTGAAGCGGCGGGACTGAAAGAGCCTCCGAAAGTCTCGGCAAAAGAAAAAAGCAGACTGAAGCGTGAACGCTCACATCGCAGAAGAAAAGCGGCAAATCGCATTACAAACGGTTAAGCTATACGCAATAAGAGCAAAGGAAGGTAAGATACTATGAAGACTATCAAGAATCTTGCGGTAAAAGCGGCGGCATTATTGTCGGCATTTTCGCTGACGATGATCTCCGTACCGCAGGTGAGTTTTACGGCATTCGCCGAAGAACCGGCGAGCGTCAGGGTAATTGTTGAGAACACAACATTTACAGAAGCAATTGACGGGGCAGAACCCGTGTGGACAGGTACAAAAATCGACAAATGGGTAGAGCTTGATGAAAGCGATGACGCTATGAGCTGTATCAAAAAGGCTATCGATAGCGAAGGACTTACGCAGACGGGCGCTGAATACGGTTACATAACCGAGATAGCAGGGCTGTCTGCATACGACGGAGGATATATGAGCGGCTGGATGGGTACGCTCAACGACTGGTTTACCGATGAAGGCTTTACTGCATATACCGTAGCAAACGGCAAGCTTGCCGACGGTGACGAGATCCGTATGCAGTACTCTCTTGACTGGGGAGCAGATCTCGGTTATGACTGGAGCGGCACGGATACTTCGCTTAAAGCGATAGAATGTACAGAGGGAACTCTTTCTCCCGATTTTTCTCCGAGCGTTTATGAATATACGCTTACAGTACCGTTCGGGACAGAATCTATAAACTTCCGCCCCACAGCGCTTAATAAGAACTTTAAGGTGATAAGCACCATAGGCGAAAAAACGCTGAAGCTGACACGCCCCACACAGATAACTGACAATGATGTTATAACAGTAACTGTAGGAACAGGTGCGGCGGCTTCGCAGTATAAGATAACGGTAAAGCAGGGAGAACGCCCTGCACCCCGTTTTGAGAGCCTCGCTTTTTCGGCTTATGCACTTGACGGATGGGACAACAGCGCATTCAGCCCCGAACAGCTCGAATATGATGTGAAGATAAAAAACTACAACACTTCAACCGTATCGCTGACAAGCTCCACAAAATACGACAGCGACTTGCTTAAAGCCGTTGCCGTTTATACCGATGCCGGCGGCTCAGAGCAGAATATAGAAATAAAGTCGGGCGCTTTCAGCTATCTTAACAATATACCTTTCGGCTCAAGTACGGTTGTGATAGAGCTGAGCTACAAGGATGACGACAGCATAAAAACACAGTATAAGTTCAATTTCACACGCCCTTATGACTATACGGCAGAGCTTGCCGCAAATACTGGAATCACTGTAGTTCCGACGGGAAGAGAGATTTATACAGCAAAATATAACGGCTTTGCTGAGGGAACGGTACTGCGTAACGATGAAGACGGAAGCGTAACGGAAGTTACGGGAACAAGCAGTGACTGCAGCAGCTATACCGCATACATTTTCGGAGATACCGAAAGCGTTTCGCTGAGTCTGAAAGGAAAAACAGCGAATGTTCACATGAGGACAAAAGCCGGCGGAGAATATACCGAGACATTCAGCGGAGCAACGCCTGCATACAGCTTTGATGACGACGGCACGGTGACAATCACCATTCAGACGGTATCAGACGGGGATTATATAGAAAGCGGCTTTGATAATGCCGATAAAATAAAGGAATACAGTATAAAGCTGATAAAAGCGGATGTGTCAATAACGGATGTTCAGCTGATAGACATGAACAGTGATTACGGAGACTTCTATCCCTCGTTTGATCCTCTGTTCACAAGCTATAATTTAGTTATCGCAAATGACGCAGACTATCCGACTGTATCTTTCAAGGCGGCTGAAGGCTGTACCGTAATAATCGGCGGTGAAACTGCGACAGCCGATGAAAACGGTTGGTACAGCATTGAGACATCGGCTTCAAATAAAACTATAACGCTCACAAACGGCTCTCTTTCAAACAGCTATACAATAAAATCCACAAAAAAGAGCAAATATGCAGTACCCGATAAGGTAACGGACTATCTGTGCATAAACAGCGCATACACAAACGCTTCTTACGGCGTTTCTCCGGAAGCAACTCTCAGCGGTTCTCTTAAATCGCTCGGCAACTTCGGCGGATATATAACATATTACTATGAAGAACCGATAACGGACGATCCTGCAAATGCGTACGGACTCGACTTCTATGCTTACGGTAACAGCTTTGCAAGCGGAGGAAGCGCCGCAGAAAACGGTCAGGTCTATGTATCTGAGGACGGTGAAAAGTGGTATGCTCTTGCAGGAAGCGAGCATTTCGAGGATACCACAATAACCGATTACGAAGTTACATACACAAAGACTGCTGACGGCAAGACAAGCTGGGCGGATAATCAGGGAAACTCCAACGACGGCAAGTCTATGACGGGAAAATGGGTATCTCCGAGTATATACTATATGAACGATCTTGCAAAAGGCGATACCATAACGCTGAGAGGCGTACTTATCCCTAGCATACAGGGAAGCATCTGCGGCGACAGCACAACCTCGTCGTTTGCGGGCGCTGTTAAATTCGGATATGTCGATTATTTCAAAAACGGTACTATAGGCGCCGATGTCAACGCATATACCGAAGGAGCGCAGTCAAACGGCTTTGATCTTAAGTGGGCGGTTGATGAAGACGGAAATCCCGTAAGCTTCGATAACGGCGTTCACTACATCAGAATACAGACTGCAAGCAATATCTGGGCAGGCGCATTCGGCGAAAAATCAACCGAGGTCACTTATGTCGTAAAAACTACTGCAAAAGAAGAGGATACAGGAACTGCTTCACTCCCCGAAAAGATAGTGATAACGGATGAAAGCGGCAATACAATAAAAGAGATAAGTCCCGATAACAACGGCGTTTACGAAGTGCAGACGGGCATTGATGATAATATCGGCGTTACCGTAAGTGCAGCGGATGATGACAATATATATATCAATAATAGCCGTGTTTTGTCGGGCGATACAAAAGAAATAACGGTTAATCAGTCAAAGGTAAAGACGGTCAGAATAATTGTTCAAAACGGAGAAAAACAGCCGGTATATGTATATCTTAAGCTTATTCCCGATGATGTTACGGCGGCAAATCAGGTAACAGAGCTTATTGATGCAATCGGCATTGTAACGCTTGACAGCTATGACTGCATTGAGGCTGCAAGAGAGGCGTATGACA
>JAEDNF010000145.1 GCA_016302655.1 Oscillospiraceae bacterium
TTTTCCGATGCCCTTTAGCTTTGCTTACTGTCTGTCTATTCTGATATCATACCTTCTCAGCCATGCTTCCATCTGGATAAAATAAGCGAAGATCTGCGGTGAGGTCATCAGCTGACCGTACCAGTTGCCCTCAAATATATCGGGATCATCGCACAGAGCAAGCAATTTGCTCTTATCGACTATCTCGGTTATGCGGCAGTCCTTATCGGCGAGGATATCACGCATTCTCGCCGTAACGGCGGCAAGGTAGGTGGGGTTATGTGTTTTGGGATAAGGCGATTTTTTGCGCCAAAGAACATCGTCGGGGAGAATGCCTGCCATCGCCTGCCGCACTATGCCTTTTTCCCTGCCGCCTGCCGCCTTTATCTCCCAGGGGATATTGAATGCATACCGTGCTATCCTGTGGTCGCAGAACGGCACTCTGACTTCAAGACCGTGAGCCATGCTCATTCTGTCCTTGCGGTCGAGCAGACATTGCATGAACCAGTGGAAATTCAGCATGAACATTTCCCTCATCCGTCTGTCCTTGCGGCTGTCGGTGTCGAGATATTCCGTCTTGCTAAGCGTTTCAAGACAGCAGGAGTTTACATAGTCCACAGGGTCTATATCGCCGAGTAATCCATCTCTCAGCAGATTTGCTCTTTGTGCGGTGGAACACGCCCAGGGGAATCCCGGGCGGAACAGTATCTCCTCGTTATGATACCAGGGATATCCGCCGAAAATTTCATCGGCGCATTCACCGCTGAGCGCAACGGTGAAATTCTTCCTTATCTCCCTGCAGAAAAGATAAAGCGAGCTGTCCACATCTGCCATTCCCGGCAGGTCACGGGCGTAAGCCGAAGCTAAAAGTGCGTCGGTCAGCGCAGGCGTATCAATCTCCACATTTATATGCTTTGAGCCGATATATGCCGACATTCGCCTTATCCACGGAGCGTCTGCGTCCGGCTGGAACGCACTGCTCTTAAAGTTCTTGTCATTGTCCTTGTAGTCTATCGAGAATGTTGTCAGCTGCTTTCCGCTGTCTGCAAATTCCTTTGCGGCAACAGCGCTTATTATACTGCTGTCAAGCCCTCCCGACAGCATTGTGCAAAGCGGTACGTCGCTGACAAGCTGGCGCTTTATCGAGTCGGTCAGCAGATAGGCTATGTGCTGGCGTGTTTCTTCGGGAGATTCTTTATGCGGCAACGCCCTCAGCGACCAGTAGGTACGCTTTTTAAGTCCGCTTCGGCAGTATACGGCGCACTCCGACGGGCAAAGCTCCTTTATCCCTTTGAATACGGCGCTTCCCGGTTTTCTTGCAGGACCGAGCAGCATTATCTGTGCGATAGAATCACGGTCGATCACAGCATCTACCATAGGATGCGCAAGCAATGCCTTTATCTCCGAAGCGAATATCAGACCGCCGCCGTATTCGTAGTAAAACAGCGGCTTTACGCCTATTCTGTCTCTGGCAAGAAACAGCTGTTTAGCTTTCTCCTGCCATATAGCAAAGGCATATATGCCGTTCAGCCTGTCAAGGCAGGATTCTCCCCACAAAATGTAAGAATACAGCAGTACCTCCGTATCACAGGCGGTCATAAAATGCACGCCCGATTCCTCAAGCTCACTTCGCAGTTCGGCGGTGTTGTACAGCTCGCCGTTGTATACTATAGTATACCTCTCCTCACCGCAGACACGGGTAAGCGGCTGTGCGCCGCCTGCAGGATCGATGACCGACAGCCGCCTGTGTGCAAGGGCACAGTTATTATCATAGTAGAAGCCGCCGCTGTCGGGGCCTCTGGGTACCATAGTCTTTGCCATCAGCTTCATCACGGCTTCATAGTCGCCCGACCGCTGACAATCGATCCAACCGGCAATTCCACACATAATATCACCTCTCTGGTTTGTTTTCGGGATATGGATATTATATGCCGATTGAAAGATAATTGTTATTGAAGCGAGAATAATTGATTGCCGTTTAATTCTTTGCAATCAAAATGGGGTTGAGGGGCTATTTAAAAAAATTTTCTCCCACCCTCTTGACATTTCCCCTCTTTGCGTGTATAATATACAAGTGGCTGTAAACCAAAACAGCATTACACGGCGTAAAACAGCATAACAAAAGGATTTGAGCCGTTCCGCTCAGATTTCCCTTTTTCGCAAAGGAGCGTCAGGATGTCAAAGAATATCGAAATGGCAATACTGCTTGACACCTACGGCAGTATGCTGACCGAAAAGCAGTACGATACTCTCAGCCTTTACTACGACGAGGATCTGTCGCTGTCCGAGATAGCCGAGAATTCGGGTATCACAAGGCAGGGCGTACACAAGTGCATACGCACCTCGGAGGAATATCTGACACAGCTTGAGGACACGCTCGGCTTTGCCGAGAAGTACCGCAGGATATGCGGGATATGCGATGAGCTTTCGGAGCTTATCGGCAAAAATGTTGACAACGCCGCTGAGAAAGCAAAGATCAACGCTCTTATAGATGATATAAAGAATACTCTGTAAATGCTAAAGGAGGTCGGCTGATGGCATTCGAGGGACTTTCGGACAAGCTCGGAAAGGTATTCGGCAAGCTTAAAAATCACGGCAAGCTGAGTGAAAAGGATGTAAAAGAAGCCATGCGAGAGGTAAAGATGGCTCTGCTTGAAGCGGATGTCAGCTTTCCCGTTGTAAAGGACTTTGTCGGAAAAGTAAGTGAACGGGCTGTCGGCAGCGAGGTTATGAACAGCCTTACTCCCGCACAGCAGGTTATAGATATAGTGCACGAAGAGCTTATAAAGCTGATGGGAACGGATACCGCAAGGATAGATTTCCCGTCAAAGCCTCCCTGCGTAATTATGATGTGCGGTCTTCAGGGTGCAGGTAAAACTACCCACACGGCAAAGCTCGCAAAGTATCTTAAAAAGCAGAACAGGCGGCCTCTTCTCGTTGCCTGCGACATATACAGACCTGCGGCTATAGATCAGCTGAAGGTGGTCGGAGCGTCGGTTGACGCCCATGTGTTTGAGATGGGGCAGACCGATCCCGTAAAGATAGCAGGGGAGTCGATAAAGTACGCAAAGGATAACGGCTTTGATGTAGTTATCCTCGATACTGCCGGCCGTCTGCATATAGACGAACAGCTGATGGATGAGCTGAAGAACATCAAGGCAAAGGTAACGCCCAATGAGATATTGCTGGTAGTTGACTCGATGACCGGTCAGGACGCAGTAAATGTTGCCAAGTCCTTTAACGATATGCTTGATATTACCGGCGTTATCCTCACGAAGCTCGACGGCGATACCAGAGGCGGTGCGGCGCTGTCCGTACTGTCGGTTACCGGAAAGCCGATAAAATTTGCCGGTGTCGGCGAGAAGATGGACGACCTTGAGCAGTTCCATCCCAACCGTATGGCAGACAGGATTCTCGGCATGGGCGATGTGCTGTCGCTGATTGAAAAGGCGAAGATAAGCGTTGACGAGAAGGAGCAGGAAAAGCTGGCAAAGCGTTTGCAGGAGAACAAGTTCGATATGAACGACCTGTATGCGCAGTTTGAGCAGATAGAGAAGATGGGAAGCATCTCGTCGCTTATCAAGATGATCCCGGGCGTTGCAGGCAAGGTCAAGGAAGAGGACATTGACGAGCGGAAGATGTATCGCACCAAGGCGATAATTTCCTCCATGACAAAAAAAGAGCGTGAGAAGCCCTCGA
The DNA here is from genome assembly GCA_016302655.1 of Oscillospiraceae bacterium. Taxonomy (GTDB): domain Bacteria; phylum Bacillota; class Clostridia; order Oscillospirales; family Ruminococcaceae; genus Ruminiclostridium_E. The sequence goes on from JAEDNF010000145.1 coordinate 3,679, forward strand.
TAATCGACGCAAAGCGCAAGCGCAGAATTGCGGCAGGAAGCGGAACAAAGGTCGAGGATGTAAACCAGCTGTTAAAGCAGTTTGACGCAATGCAGAAGATGATGAAGCAGATGGGCTTTAAGGGCGGCAAAAAGCGCAAGTTCCCCAAATTCCCGATGGGCAGTATGGGTGGAATGGGCGGCATGAACGGCTTCCCGATGTAAAACAGGTAATTCAAAGGTAATTCATGGTGTAGAAAACACTTTGATTATAAAAACTAAAACTATATTTATGAGGTGAACAAAATGGTAAAGATCAGATTAAGAAGAATGGGCGCTAAGAAGGCTCCTTTCTACAGAGTAGTAGTTGCAGATTCCCGTTATCCCAGAGACGGCCGTTTCATTGAGGAGATCGGTTACTACGATCCCACAAAGGAACCCTCCGTTGTATCTATCGACAAGGAAAAGGCTGACAAGTGGATCGCAAACGGCGCACAGCCCACAGATACCGTAAAGAAGCTGCTCAAGATCGCTGCTGAAAAGTAAGCGTCGCTCTGAAAGGAATTCTAAATGGAAAAATTGCTTATCACTATGGTGGAAGACCTTGTAGATGACAAGTCCGCCATTCAGGTAACGGTTGACGAACCCAAAGAGGACGGAACCGTCGTATATCATCTGCACGTTGCCCCCGACGATATGGGCCGTGTAATAGGCAAGCAGGGCAGAATAGCAAAGGCTATCCGCACCATTATGCGTGCAGGCGCAGTAAAGTACAATCAGAAGGTTATGGTTGAAATAGACTGAGCCGATAAAAGTAACACCGTGTGCCGTGAGGTACACGGTGTTTTGACTGTCGATAAACCTTTTTTCAAACAATAATTGGGGTTGAGGGTGCGATTCTATCAGCCTTACGGCTGATTTTCAAAAGCTCCGCTTTTTAGCCCCGAAAATCATGGAAGGGGTTGCAGGCAAGGATGCCTGAAAGTGAGCGCCCAAAGTGCGTCAGGACGACGCACAAACTAAGCGCTCACAAAGGGTTGGGGATAGTGAATATACTCCATTGTTTATAATAGAGACTTTTTCTGCAAACTGATTGCTATAAAGGTAAAGCAAATTTTAGATTATAATAAAAGAAGTGATAAAATGGTTACGGATATGACTACCGGCAGGACATCCTCTGTCCT
>JAEDNF010000146.1 GCA_016302655.1 Oscillospiraceae bacterium
GGTGCAAAGTACAGAGGCGAGTTTGAGGAAAGACTGAAAGCCGTTCTCCAGACAATAAAGAAGAGCGAGGGACAGATAATACTGTTCATCGATGAGCTTCATACCATAGTCGGAGCAGGTAAGACAGACGGCGCAATGGACGCAGGAAATCTGCTTAAACCCCTCCTTGCAAGAGGCGAGCTTCATTGTATCGGCGCAACGACTCTGAACGAGTACAGACAGTATATCGAAAAGGACGCCGCACTTGAGAGGCGTTTCCAGCCGGTAATGGTTAGTGAGCCTACCGTAGAAGATACTATTTCGATACTGAGAGGTCTGAAAGAGCGCTACGAGGTATTCCACGGCGTAAAGATACACGACTCTGCGCTTATTGCCGCCGCAACTCTGTCCGACAGATATATTTCCGACAGGTTCCTTCCCGATAAGGCGATAGACCTTGTAGATGAGGCTTGCGCTCTTATAAAGACCGAGATGGAGTCTATGCCGTCCGAGCTTGACGATATCCGCCGCAAGATAATGCAGCACGAGATAGAAGAAGCGGCGCTCAAAAAGGAAACAGACCGTATCTCTGTCGAGCATCTGTCCGAGGTACAGCAGGAGCTTGCCGAACTGCGCTCTCAGTTTGATGAGATGAAGGCAAAGTGGGATAACGAAAAGTCTGCTATATCCAAGGTTCAGAAGCTCCGTGAGGAGATAGAAAGCACCAACGGACTTATTGAGCAGGCAGAACGCAGTTATGACCTTAATAAAGCGGCTGAGCTGAAATACGGCAAACTGCCGTCCCTTCAAAAAGAGCTTGAAGAAGAGGAGAAGCTCGCAGAGCAGTCAAAGTCGGCTTCACTGCTCCATGATAAAGTAACCGAAGAAGAGATAGCAAAGATTATCTGCCGCTGGACAGGAATACCCGTTTCAAAGCTGATGGAGGGCGAGCGTGAAAAACTGCTCCACATGGAAGACCTTCTTCACGAAAGGGTAATAGGTCAGGATGAAGCCGTACAAAAGGTCAGCGAGGCTATACTCCGTTCAAGAGCAGGCATTGCAAACCCCGACCAGCCCATAGGTTCGTTCTTGTTCTTAGGTCCTACCGGCGTAGGTAAGACAGAGCTTGCAAAAGCGCTTGCCGAGGCGCTGTTTGATGATGAGCACAGTATGGTTCGTATAGATATGTCGGAGTATATGGAGAAGTTCAGCGTGAGCCGTCTTATCGGTGCGCCTCCCGGATATGTCGGCTACGAAGAGGGCGGTCAGCTGACCGAAGCGGTACGCAGAAAACCGTATTCCGTAGTGCTTCTTGACGAGGTTGAAAAGGCTCACCCCGATGTATTCAATATCCTGCTCCAGATACTTGACGACGGCAGAATAACCGACTCTCAGGGCAGAACGGTGGACTTCAAGAACACTATCCTTATCCTCACCAGCAACTTAGGCTCGCCGTATATACTTGACGGTATAAACGAAGACGGCGAGATAACCGACGAAGCAAAGAGCGAGGTTGATAAACTGCTTAAAACCCAGTTCCGCCCCGAGTTCCTCAACCGTCTTGACGAGATAGTATTCTACAAGCCGCTTCGCAAGGATGAGATAGTGAAGATAGTCGATCTTATGCTTAAAGACCTCAGACAGCGCCTTGCCGATAAGGAGGTAGGCTTTGCCATCACCGACGCCGCAAAGGATTATATCATAGATAACGGATTCGATCCGAACTACGGCGCAAGACCGCTGAGAAGATTCATACAGCGCAAGGTGGAAACGCTCATTGCAAGAAAGCTGATAGCCGACGATATCGCCCCCGGCTCAACGCTTACGGTAGACTATGACGGTGAAAAGCTGATATGCAGTTAACAGCAGCAACCGCATTATACGGCGTTTATATAGATTAAAGAAGAACGGCACGGGAAAATCAACCGTGCCGTTATTCTTGTCTGCATCGCTAATGATTATTAATACGGTACTACAAAGTTCAGCTTCTTGACATTTTCATCCTGCGAGAATGTTATCACATTGTACATAAACAAGGTCGTACCGTATTTGCTTACATCTACTCCTATATTGCTAAGGTCGCTGTTTATATAGCGCAGATCAAGCATAGTGATGTGGCTGTAGTGCTTTGACAGGAACGGCACAAGCGAGTGAGCGTAGCTGTCTTTTATTATCAGCAGACTGCCCTTGTCATTTTCTTCGGATAACTCTGTGTCGATATCTATTCTCGGCACATTCTGACCGAGGAAGGTGGAATATTTGTCCTTCTGACTAAGAAATTCTCTGAAGTACATAGAATCGTATGCCGCTGTGCTCTCTGCCGAGCTGTAGACGCTCACCTGAACAGAGGGTTCGCCCTGAGCAAGAGAGTATATATCTATTGTATCGGGCAATATGCTGTTGTCGAGAGTCTTTGAGAACAGCGTACCCTTAAATTCGTTGGAGGCGTGTTCGATACAGAATTTGTCCTTTGAATAAGGGATGATTTTCATTGCACTGCTTGCGGACTTGTAGCCGATATATGCTCCGTAGCTCGTCCAGTGATGGTCGGTACGGTAGTAGATATACTCGTCCTTTGCGGCTAAGAGTCCCGAGTATGCGTCGATTCCCGTTATAGACGGCGTCGCATCGTAACAGTATTTGGTGAACTGCTTCTGGTCAGCCGCACCGCAGTTTGCCGGAAGCGTATCGCTGTATATCTCCTGCGCATTGGGTACAAGCATAAAGAAGGTTTTCATCTTAGGGAATTTTTGAGCGAAGTTTTCCATAGCGGCGAGATTTTTATCAACACTGCTTATGTCATAGTCGCTTGTTCTCCACGATTGCATCATTCTGCCGTCTTCAGTGAAAACGCCCTTTATCTCTCTTTTTCCAAGCAGCCTGTCAAAGCTGTTGGTAAGCCTTATCCAGTCTTCTCTCAGCACTATTCTGTCCGAAAAATATTCTTCAAAGTCGGACATAAATGTCTTTTCTGTAACCGTTTCAAAACTCAGCTGAGGCATCTTCTGCAGATACTTGTTTTCGTTTTCGCTTTTTGCGTTTTCGGGAAGTCCTGCGCTTGATATCAGAGTAGCTATCGGGATAACTGTCAGCATCAGCGCAAATATGCCGATTAGCAGGAGCTTCGGGATATTATCTTTTTTCATAATAAATGCCTCCTTCCTCAGAAATTGAAATATAAGAACGGATTGTAGGTCTGGTCAACAAGATATGCCGCACATATTATGAACATACCCGTTATTACCGCAATGCCGCCGTAGTTTACAAGCACCGCCGATTTTTTCTTTAAGGCTTCTACTGCGAGCTTCGGCAGATTAGTACAGCCGATTATGCAGATAATAAAGGTAATGCCGTAGGTCGCTATCTGATACAGAGCCGTGCTGTCGATAAACGCTCCGCCGCCAAATCCGAACATCTTTGCGATATATGCGCCTGCCGTCGGCAAGTCTGCGGTATCAAACAGTACCCAGCCGAGTATTACGAGCAGCATCGTGTATATATGCCCGAATATATCGGGTATCTTGTCAAGCAGTTTACCGAGAAACAGCTTTTCGAGGATTATCACCACTCCGTACAGTGTTCCCCAAAGTATGAAGTTCCAGCTTGCGCCGTGCCATACTCCCGTTAAGAACCATACTACAGCGAGATTGAAAACAGTTCTCGGCATTCCTTTTCTGCTGCCGCCAAGAGGGAAGTATACATACGACTTGAACCACGCACCGAGCGTAATATGCCATCTGCGCCAGAATTCCGATATATTCTTTGAAAGATAAGGGTAGTCAAAGTTCTTGGGGAAGTTGAATCCCATCATCTTTCCGAGTCCTATCGCCATATCCGAGTAGCCCGAGAAGTCAAAATAAATCTGGAAGGTGAATGCAAGGATACCAAGCCACGAGCTTACTACCGAAACATTCGCTATATCCGTAGCTTTTATCGATGTCCACAGCGCACCTATGCTGTTTGCGATAAGCACCTTTTTTGACAGTCCGATAATAAACTTTATTATGCCGTCATAGATAAGGTCTATCGTTATGCTTCTGTCGTCAAGCTCTTTTGCAACATCATCGTATCTTACAATAGGACCTGCAACTATCTGAGGGAACAGCGTGACAAATGCGGCAAAGCTGATAGGGTTTTTCTGCACCTTTACATTGCCGAGATACAGGTCTATTGTATATGACATAGACTGGAAGGTGAAGAAGCTGATACCTATAGGAAGCATATTCATCGGCAGATACTCTATGCCGAAGAAATTCATATTGTTTATGTCAATTATCTGCGTTCCTGCTATGGCGTTGATGTTCTCGGCGATAAATCCGCTGTACTTGAATATGCCGAGAAGTCCGAGATTCATTACTATTGATACAATAAGACATATCCTTCTCGGTACTTTTCTGCCCTCAAAGTGATTCATAATAAGTCCGGCAAAATAGTCTATCATAGTCGAGATAAGCATAACGATGACATATATCGGCTCGCCCCATGAGTAGAACAGCAGACCGCTGAGAAGAATTATCAGGTTCTTGCCCTTCTTGGGCATAAGATAATATATTATCAGCGTTACCGGCAGAAATAGATAAATAAATATCGATGTTGAAAATACCATAGGTGAAGTATACCTTTCAGTCGTTTGTTGCTTTTGCGGCGGCTACCGCAGTCTTATATTCCTCTATCGTGAACAGACGGTTTATCACTTCGCACATAGTGTTGGCACTGAGCAGGGAAGGAAGTCCGAGTTTTATAAGCACTCTTCGTCTTAGAATAGCGCTGTCTTTCCCCCCTACAAGTCCGTCGTCGAGCATGTCCGCTTTTGTCAGAAAGTTTGTCCTGTCCGAGCTTTCGGCAATTACGCCTGCGC
>JAEDNF010000147.1 GCA_016302655.1 Oscillospiraceae bacterium
CAGCGACACAAATGACCGTATGCAAGCACTTTGAAAAGGCTTGAGCGAAACTTTTCATTTCGTTCGCCTTGTTCTGTCGTTAAAATCCGCCGTCACGCAAACCTCCGCTACGCACTGCATATCTAAAGGCGGAATTGTCAGCGCCGACTCGGCGCCCGCCGTCACGCAAACTTCCGCCACACACTACTTATTTAAAGGCGGAATTGTCAGCGCCGACTCGGCGCCTTTCGCCAAAATTTCACATTATTCCTGTTGCAATTACGCAAAAACTATGGTATAATAAGCGTATATGTAATTTGGAGAGAACAACATGAGTATTGCAGTTGCTATAGACGGTCCCGTTGGAGCGGGCAAAAGCTCCATTGCCAAAGAATGCGCTAAGCGTTTAGGCTTCATATATGTAGACACGGGCGCTTTGTACCGCTGTATCGGTCTTTTCTGCGACCGCAACGGCGTAAATATTGACGACACCTCAAGAGTTGAAGCGGCACTTTCGCACATAACTCTGGATGTCAAGATAAAAAACGGCACTCAGCATGTTTATCTCAACGGCTATGATGTATCCGAAGAGATAAGACTGCCGGAGATCAGCATGGCGGCTTCAAAGGTTTCCGCTATTCCTGCGGTAAGAGAATACCTGCTCCAGTTCCAAAGAGATATGGCGGCAAGTCAGAATGTCATAATGGACGGCAGAGATATAGGCACCGTAGTGCTTCCAAACGCCGAGGTGAAAATTTATCTCACGGCAGACGCCGAAGTGAGGGCTAAACGCCGTTACGATGAGCTTATTGCAAAGGGTAACAATGTTACTTTTGAGAGCGTACTTGCCGATTTGAATCAGCGTGACCATAACGATATGACAAGAGAGATCGCTCCGCTGAAGCAAGCCGACGACGCAGTGCTTGCCGATACCACAAAGCTCGACTTTGACAGCTCCTGCGATCTTCTTATCGGTATAATCAAAGAGAAGGCTGGTCTTTAATGGTATACGAATTCTTCAGAAAGATAGTATGTCTTTCGATGCATATAAAATACAGGATAAAAGTCATAAACGGCGAGAACAGACCGTATAAGCACGGTATAAAGGGCGGATATATCATCGCCTCAAACCATCAGGATTACGGCGATCCGCCGATCATTGCCGCAGTCAACAGAGCGCACTTTTCCTTTATGGCAAAAAGCGAGCTTTTCGAGAAGAACAAGTTCTTCGCATGGCTTATCACCAGATGCGGCGCTTTCCCCGTAGTAAGAGGAGCAAGCGACGGTGCGGCAATAGACCGTGCAATATCCGACCTTCAGAAGAACAGAGCCTTTGTAATATTCCCCGAGGGCACACGCTCCAAGGACGGAAACATAGGCAGAGCAAAGTCCGGCATTGCAGTCATCGCAGGAAAGACAAACGCACCCGTTCTCCCCGTGTGCATAAAGTACGGCAAAAAAGGCTTCAGAAGAAAAGTCTGGATATCTATCGGCGAGATGATACCTGCCGAGCAGATAGCCATTAACAGCGATGACAGAAGCGAACTCAGAAGAGTATCAAATCTTATCATGGATAATATCAAGATGCTTATGGACGGTATGAGCGAGTACGGCGATCCGCTTCCAAAGCAGTATGTTCCGAAGGAAGAAAAGGCTGAAGCCTCCGAGGAAAGCAAGTGAGCAGATACACTATAGAGACAGCTGATTCAGCAGGCTTTTGCTTCGGAGTCAGAAGAGCCGTCGATATAGCCGAACAAACAGCTAAGAATAGCGGCAGATGCTATACGCTGGGCCCGCTTATCCATAACGATAACGAAATAACAAGGCTAAAAAAGCTGGGAGTGTTCCCCGTAGACAGTCCGGACGGGCTGTCGGCTGACGACACGCTTATTATCCGTTCACACGGAGTGTCAAAAGCGGTTATCGAGCATATCGCAGAGCTAAAGCTGAACTGCATAGACGCTACCTGTCCGTTCGTGGCTAAGATACACAGGATAGTATCTGAGGCAAAGGGCGGCGTTATCATAGCAGGAGATCCCGATCACCCCGAGGTAAAAGGCATAGTCGGTCATTGTGCGGACATAGACTCTGTCACCGTAATAAGAGATGCAGACGAGCTTGAAAAAGCGTTTGAATCACAGATTTTCAATCGTCAAAATGCACTAACAATGGTGGCTCAAACGACCTTTAATTCGTCAAAATGGCAATCTTGCAAACAAGTTGCAAAAAAACACTATACAAATATCGCAATTTTTGATACAATATGTAGTGCAACGGCTGAAAGACAAAGTGAAACAGAGGCGCTTGCAAAGCGCTGTGTACTTATGGTCACAGTCGGAGGCAAAAATTCCAGCAACACTACAAAGCTGGCACAGATAAGTCAAAAACACTGCCCCGTTATCTTCACGGAAAACGGCAGTGATATTGATAAAGCCGCAGTACTCGGACTGCTCCCTTCGCAGGGCGGTACAGTCGGTATAACGGCAGGAGCTTCGACACCTGCCTATATAATAAAGGAGGTTCATAGAATTATGAGCGAAATTCTCAATGATGAAGGACTCGACTTCATGGCGGAGGTTGACAAGACCTTCAAAAAAGTATATATAGGGAACAGGGTTAAGGCTTTAGTAGTAGCTGTAAACAAGAACGAAGCTGTTGTAGACTTAGGCACAAAGCACTCGGGCTACATTCCTGCAAGCGAGCTCTCGCAGGACCCCAATGCAGCTCCCTCGGATGTTGTTAAGGTAGGCGATGAGATCGAAGCCATCGTAACCGCAATCAACGACGCAGAAGGCGTAGTTACCCTCTCCAAGAAGAAGGTAGACAGCGTTCTCGGCGTAGAAAAGCTGGCAGCAGCAATGGAAGCAAATGAAACGCTTGAAGGTGAAGTATCATCCGTAGTTAAGGGCGGCGTTATCATCATCTCCAACGGCACAAGAGTATTTATCCCTGCATCACAGACAGGTGTTCCCAAGGACGGCAAGCTCGAAGAACTGCTTAAGAAGACAGTTCCTTTCAAGGTTATCGAAGTAACCGAAGCAAGAGGCAGAGTCGTAGGCTCTATCCGTCAGGCTAAGAAGGAAGCTAACGACGCAGCTAAGGCTAAGTTCTGGGAGAGCATTGAAGTAGGTCAGAAGTTCACAGGCGAAGTTAAGTCTATCGAAAGCTACGGCGTATTCGTAGACCTCGGCGGAGTTGACGGTATGGTTCACTCAAGCGAGCTTACCTGGAGCAGAATCAAGCACCCCAGAGAGATAGTTAAGATCGGCGACAAGCTCGATGTATATGTTAAGAGCTTCGATCCCGAAAAGAAGAGAGTATCTCTCGGCTGCAAGAAGGATGAGGACAACCCCTGGATCAAGTTCACCGCAGAATACAACGAGGGCGATGTAGTAGATGTTACAGTTGTAAGCATCACTCCTTTCGGTGCATTTGCTCAGATAATCCCCGGCGTTGACGGTCTTATCCACATCAGCCAGATTTCCACAGAGCGTATCAACAATGTAGCTCAGGTTCTGTCTGTAGGCGATGAGGTTAAGGTAAAGATAATCGAAATCAACGAAGAGCAGAACAGAGTAAGCCTTTCTATCCGTGCGCTTGCAGAAGAAGCTCCCGCTGAAGAAGCTGAAGAAGCTGAAGAAGCTCCTGCTGAAGAAGCAGCAGAAGACGCTGAATAATTTTATCACAAGATGAAATAATACTAAATGAACCACTGGCAACAGTGGTTCATTCATTACTATATAGGAAATTGCAAATGACAGACGAAAAAAAGAAAAAAATCATCAGCACAATATCCGGCATTGTGCTGTGTGCCGTAATAGCCGGTGTATCTACGCTTGCCGGAGGGATAGAGATAGGCGGATTTTCATTTGAAATAATCGGCGCTCCGGTAATATCGATACTGCTCGGCATGATACTTACGCTGATATTCCCGAAGCTTGCAGCCTCTGCCGCCGTTTCGGGAGGAATCAAGTTTACATCAAAGAAGATACTCCAATGGGCAGTAGTTATTCTCGGCTTTTCGCTCAACTTAAGCACGATAGCAAATGTCGGTGCAAAGAGCCTGCCGGTTATAATCAGCACTATTTCGATATCACTTATCGTATCCTTCATACTTATGAAGATAATGAAGATCGACGCAAAGACCGCCTGCCTTATCGGCGTAGGCTCGTCGATCTGCGGCGGCTCGGCGATAGCGGCGACAGCGCCCGTAATAGACGCCGATGACGAGGATGTTGCACGCTCGATATCGGTCATCTTCCTGTTCAATGTGCTTGCCGCACTCATCTTCCCCACGCTCGGACACGCAATAGGGCTTGGTACGGAAGGCTTTGCGGTATTTGCCGGAACAGCAGTCAACGATACCTCATCGGTAACTGCGGCGGCTTCCACAGCAGAAGGCATTTACGGCGCAGAAGGCATACTCTCTGCGGCAGTAACGGTAAAGCTGACAAGAACGCTCGCAATAATCCCGATAACGCTTGTACTCGCCCTTTACCGCACGGCAAAGGCTAAGAAAAGCGGCGGAAACAAAGCCGATTTTTCTATGAAGAAGATATTCCCCTGGTTTATTCTTTTCTTTATCGGCGCCGCAATTATCACGACCGTTTTCGGCATTATGCCCGAAAACAGCGTCAGCCTGTTCTACACGGGACAGTTTGTGCCGTTTGCCAAATGGCTTGCTAAATTCTTTATAGCAATGGCAATGGCGGCTATAGGTCTTAACACCAATATAGTGAAGCTTATAAAAAACGGCGGAAAGCCAATTCTGCTCGGTTTCTCCTGCTGGGCGGCGGTAACAGGCGTTTCGCTTGCCGTTCAGTATTTTACCGGAATATACGCAAGCAATCTG
>JAEDNF010000003.1 GCA_016302655.1 Oscillospiraceae bacterium
GTTTGTAACGCTTCTGACCGTGAATCTTATCCACAGGAATTTTATTAATTACCTATGGATGAATATTGCGGTAATAATTATCGTAGAGGCAGCGGAACTCCTTTTCAAGTATATTATATGGAGAAATCCCGATATCGACATAGTTCTTCTGAGTTATATGCTGCCTGCTTTTATAGCTTCGGTGGTTATCTCGGTGCCGACATATTTTCTTGTCAGACTGATAAACAGGAAAACAAGCATTACAAACTCTTTGGAAAATATTCTGTCGTCGATTAAAGACACAGAAGAGGATGACGAGGACATAAGATTTTAACGGAGGCAACTGTTGAATAAAATAGCAAGACAAATAAGAACCGTAATATTTGTTATTATTGTAGTTCTGTTATCATTTGCCTGTACGCTCCAGCTTCTTCAGATACAGATAGTTGACGGTGAATACTATAAAGAGCAGACGCAAAACACCTATACTGCAAATCAGACTATTCAGGCGGCAAGAGGACAGATTTTCACAAGTGACGGCAAACTCATCAATACAAACAGACTTGTATACAAGGTAATTATACAGAAAGCATTTTTTGAATCAGGAACGGAAAACGATGTTATAGCAAAGACCGTAAAGATTCTTCAAAATAACAATGAAGAATGGATTGAGTCCCTGCCTATAAGTAAAACCACTCCTTACAAGTTTACCGGCGACGAGGATGAAGTCGATACACTAAGGGCAAAACTCGATCTCGGCGTGTATGCAACAGCTGACAACTGTATGAATGCGCTGTACGAAAAGTTTAAAATAGCCGATACTTACGGACAGGAGATGCGAAGAATAATCGCAGGAGTCCGTTATGAGATGCTTATCCGTGACTTTTCTTATCAGAATCGTTATACAATGGCGGAAGATGTATCGGTTCAGGCTGTTATCGAACTTAAAGAACAGAGCTTTATGCTCAAAGGCATCGATATTATCGAAGAATCGATAAGACAGTACGACGGAAAAGACTTTATCCCCCAGGTTGTAGGGCGTATAGGCGCAATTTCAGCCGAAGAATATGAAGAGCTTTCCGATAAAGGCTACAGTCTTAATGATACTACCGGAAAATGGGGTATAGAAAGCGCAATGGAAAGCGTTCTGAGAGGTCAGAACGGTGTGCGTTCAATAACCAGAGATTCTTCGGGTATGGTGGTGTCCGATGATATTTCCAAGCAGGCAGTAGCAGGAAATTCCGTAAAACTGACTATTGACAGCAAGTTTCAGAATGATGTCCAGGCTATACTTGAAAACCATATCAAATGGCTCCACTATAACAACGATCCCAATCGTGGAAATAAAGTTGATGCAGGCGGAGTAGTGGTACTCGATGCAAAAACAGGCGCTGTTCTTGCAATGGCAAACTACCCGAACTATGATATCAACAACTATATCGACCTTATAAACAATCCCGTTGACCCTAATCCGACCTATAACAGATGTATATACGGTCTGTACCGTCCCGGTTCGGCATTTAAGACGATTACAGCGACAGCTTCTCTCGTATCGGGGCTTGCAAATGAAAATACTGAGATTTACTGCGGCGGTATCTACACCTATTACAGTGATTATCAGCCCGGATGTATAATGGGCTTTGTCGGTGATGTAAATGTAAAAACGGCGCTCAGATATTCCTGCAATATATATTTCTATGATATGGCAAGACAGATGGGAATAGATTATCTTGCAAAGGTTGCGGGATGGTTCGGCGTCGGTCAGGATCTTGAGTTAGAAATCGGCGGAGCTACAGGAAATATGAGCACCCCTGAATATATCGAATCACTCGGCGGAACCTGGACTCCCGGTTCAACGATACAGGCAGGTATAGGTCAGCTTGAAACAACGGTTACACCGCTTAATCTCGCAGTAATAGCGCTTACTCTTGCTAATGACGGTACCCGTTACCGCCCTTATCTTGTTGACAGTATTATGAACTACGACGGTACAGAAACTATTTCTAAAACAGAGCCGACAGTAGCATATAAAATCGATGCAGACAAACACATTTTTGAGGTAGTCCGTGAAGGTATGATTATGGTCGCTGATGATGTACAGTGGCCTATGGGCTCAGGGATTACACAGCTTGCCGACCTTCCGTACAGCGTAGCTATTAAGACAGGCACACCGCAGGTAACCGAAGATACCTTCAACTCAACGATTCTGGGATATTATCCTGCGGAAGATCCACAGATTTGCTTCGGAATTGTACTTGAAAAGGGAGAGTTCTCAAGACTTATGATAAGAAATATAATTGAATCATATTTCTATGATAATTACCAGCCTGTTACAAATGAAAAGGGAGATATTATTCTTCCCTGGGGCGGTCAAAGTACAAATACGCCCGGCCGTCCTGCAAGAGGAGAAGCTGATAAGGAGCAAAGTGCCGAGAGTCAATAAAAATTATACGAAATGCACAAAAAAATGGCGATATTTTCATATTAGTTTAACAAAAAATGATTTTTTTCATTCAAAAGTCTTTATTTATTGTCGGTTTTATGATACAATTATAACAATTAGAATAAAGATAAGCGTATATTAATGCTTGTTGAGGCAAGGAGAGCGATTTTATGTCACAGATCATAGCAGTAACAGCCGGAAAAGGCGGTACGGGAAAATCCACTACATCGGCAAATGTTGCTCGCGGATTAGCCGCTTTAGGAAAAAGAACACTTCTCGTTGAGCTCGATTTCGGATTAAGATGTTTGGACATTATGCTCGGCATTAAGGATAAAGTTAAACACGATATCGGTGAGTATCTTGAAGGTAAGATCGACATTCTTACAGCTACTACAAAAGTTGAAACAGTAGAAAATCTTTATCTGGTTTGTGCTACGAGAAACCCGTTTATAGATATCAATCCCGAGAAGATTATGGGTGTATGTGAAGAAATGCGTCAGCATTTCGATTATATCATAATCGATACTGCAGGTGTAGGAAGTTCGGTGTTCAGCGTTATTAAAGCAGCAGAAATGATACTTATGGTAACTACTCCCGATACAGTCTGCGTAAGAGACGGAGCGATTCTTTCCGACTTCTTATATGTCAAGAACTGTACAAATCAGAGACTTATCATCAATAAAGTCAGCCAGAACTTTAAGGATGAAGAAATACTTTACGACCTTGATGAAGTTATGGATTCAGTCGGAATACAGCTGTTAGGTGTTGTTCCTGAAGATAATAATATCAAGGTTTGCGGTGCAAAGGGTATGCCGTTACCGCCTTCTTGTCCCGGTGCTAAGGCTTACGGCGCAATCGCAAAGAGAATACTTGGGGAAGATATACCGCTTACAATAAATATTAATTGATGCAAAGCGTATACGGTCAGAAAAGAAAAAGAGGTAAAATATGAATATTGCACTTATTGCTCATGATTCAAAAAAAGAACTGATGGTTCAGTTCTGCATTGCTTATTGCGGTATACTAAGCCGACATAATCTGTGCGCAACCGGTACTACCGGAAAACTTGTTTCAGAAGCAACGGGGCTACATATTCAAAGATATCTCAGCGGTTCACAAGGCGGCGACCAGCAGATATGCGCAAGAATTTCTTGTAATGAGATAGATGTGCTTATCTTCTTCAGAGATCCGCTTAATGCCAAGCCGTATGAGCCTAACGAAATGAACCTTTTGCGTCTTTGTGATGTTCATAACATTCCTCTTGCTACCAATATAGCGACAGCAGAGGCAATGATACATGCGCTTGAACGCGGCGATCTTGACTGGCGTGAAATCGTCAGAGGTTAACAAATTTGCAGGCGTACTTATTTCGGTACGCCTTTTTTATGTAAATAATCGAAAGGAACAAAAAGAAAATGGAGTTAGTAACAAAAAGACCCAGAGGTACGGAAGATAAGCTACCGAAAGATATATATAAGTGGCACACAGTTGAAAAAGTTGCAAAGAATGTTGCAGAAGCTTACGGCTGTAAAGAGATACGCACACCGACTTTTGAGCACACCGAGCTTTTTCAGCGTGGTGTAGGCGGAACTACAGATGTTGTACAGAAAGAGATGTACACCTTCAACGATAAGAAGGGAAGAAGCATAACGCTTAAACCCGAAGGTACTGCAGGCGCAGTAAGAGCCGCTATAGAGAACGGTCTTCTTAATGATGCACTTCCGCTTAAAACATACTATTTCACACGCTGTTTCAGATATGAAGCTCCGCAGAGCGGACGCCTGCGTGAATTTAACCAGGTTGGTATTGAATATTTCGGAACTGCGGCACCGGCGGCAGACGCAGAAGTTATTTCACTTGCAAATGACATAATAAAAAGCCTTGGAGTTAAGAATATCAGCCTTGAAATAAACAGCATAGGTTGTCCCAAATGCCGTGCAGAGTATCACAAAGCGCTTAAGGAGTATTATTCACAGTATAAAGAACAGCTTTGCGGAACCTGCCTTGAAAGACTTGAACGCAACCCTATGAGACTGCTTGATTGCAAGAGCGAGATATGCAGCAGCTTTAAAAAGGATGCTCCAATGATACTGGACTACCTTTGCGATGACTGTAAACAGCACTTTGAAAGCGTAAAAAAACGCCTTGATGTTCTTGGCGTAAAATATACTATCAATCCACTTATCGTGCGTGGTCTTGACTATTACACCAATACTGTGTTTGAGTTCATTTCAAATGAAATCGGCTCGCAGGGCGCAGTTTGTGCAGGCGGCAGATATAACGGACTTGTAGAGGAGATAGGCGGAAATTCTACTCCGGGACTCGGCTTTGCAATGGGACTTGAAAGAATAATAATGGTTATGGAGAATCAGAATCTCGAGTTTGAGCCCGAAAAGAAGTGCGACCTATATATTGCTTCATTTGATGAAGAATCAAACACATACGCTATGGAGCTTGTACAGAAACTGAGAGAAGAAGGTTTCTGGGCAGAATGTGATATATCTGGACGCAGTTTCAAAGCACAGATGAAATATGCCAATAAAATAGGTGCAACTTATTGCATGGTTATCGGCGGAGATGAAATGCAGACAAAATCCGCAAAGCTCAAGCGTATGTCAGACGGCACAGAAACACCGATTACTCTTGATGACAGATTCAGCGAAAAGTTAAACACAATGATTCTTGATATTGTGTAATGTTCATCTAATTCAGATATATGAACGATACTTGGAATCCCTGGCACGGATGCAGAAAAATCAGCGCAGGGTGTCAGAATTGTTATGTATACAGGCATGACGCAAAATATGATATCGACAGCACGGCAGTAGTAAAGAACAAATCGTTTTATGCTCCTGCCGAGCGTTATAAATACGGCAATTATAAGATGAATCCACCCGGAGGAATTATATATACCTGCTTCACATCCGACTTTTTTCTTGACGATGCTGACAAGTGGAGAGGCGAGTGCTGGCAGATGATAAAACAGCGCCGTGATGTAACGTTCTTTATAATTACTAAGAGAATCCACAGATTTGCTGAGTGCATACCTGATGATTGGGGCGACGGATATGATAATGTTCATATCTGCTGTACCTGTGAAAATCAGAAAGCGGCAGATTTCAGACTTCCTATTTTCTTAGAAGCTCCTATTAAGCAAAAGTCTATTATCTGCGAACCTCTGCTTGAGCAGATTGACCTCAGCGGTTATCTCGATAAATCGATAATCAAAGAAGTTACCGTCGGCGGAGAATCTGGTAATGAAGCCCGTGTTTGCAATTACGACTGGGTGCTTGATATCAGACGCCAATGCATTGATGCAGGCGTTGATTTTCATTTCAGGCAGACAGGAGCAAAATTTGTAAAAGACGGCAAGCTATATCGTATAGAGAGAAAATATCAGCATTCTCAAAGCAGGAAAGCTAATATCGACATTATTCATTAAACTGTTTGACTTTTTGCCTTTACAGTGATATAATATCTTTATGCTTTTATGCACTAACAAAAGACCGCTCTCGTATGGCGGCTTCAGGAGGAAAAACAATGATAAAAGTTACACTTAAAGACGGCAGCGTCAAAGAACTTGAAAATGCTTGTTCAGCATATGATGTTGCAAAAGAAATAAGCCCTCGTTTAGCGAAGGCTGCTTGTGTTGCACGCATTAACGGAGAAATAAAGGATCTTCGTACCGTTATTGACAACGACAGCACACTTGAAATTCTTACATTTGACGATGAGGACGGCAAAAAGGCTTTCCGCCATACAGCTTCTCATATTATGGCTCAGGCTGTCAAGAGGCTTTATCCCGATGTAAAGCTTGCTATCGGTCCTTCTATAGATAACGGTTTTTATTACGATTTCGATAAAGAAACTCCTTTTATGCCCGAAGATCTCGAAGCTATTGAAGCCGAGATGAAAAAGATAGTAAAAGAAGATTTAGAGCTTGAGCAGTTTGAGATGGCTCCTGCAGATGCAATCAAGTATCTTAAAGATATAGATGAACCTTACAAGGTAGAGCTTTGCGAAGAACACGCAGGAAAGAACGAACCTATTTCTTTCTACAAGCAGGGCGAGTTCACCGACCTTTGCGCAGGTCCTCACTTAATGTCTACCGGATATGTAAAGGCATTCAAGCTTACCAGCTGTACAGGCGCATATTGGAGAGGCAGTGAGAAAAATAAGATGCTCTCTCGTATTTATGCTACAGCATTCCCCAAGGCTTCCGACTTAGACGCTTATCTTGCAATGATCGAAGAAGCAAAGAAGCGTGACCACAGAAAGCTCGGCAAGGAGCTTGAGCTGTTCACTATTATGGATGAAGGTCCCGGCTTCCCGTTCTTCCTTCCTAAAGGAATGATACTCAAGAATACTCTTATCGACTATTGGCGTCAGATTCATACCCGTGAAGGATATGTCGAGATATCTACACCCATGATGCTCAACCGTCAGCTTTGGGAGACATCGGGACACTGGGATCACTATAAAGAGAATATGTATACCACAGTTATTGACGAGACAGAATTTGCCATTAAGCCGATGAACTGTCCCGGCGGTATACTTGTTTACAAGTCAAAGCCCCGTTCATACAGAGATCTTCCTATGAGAATGGGCGAGCTCGGTCTTGTTCACCGTCACGAAAAATCGGGTGCATTACACGGACTTATGCGTGTAAGATGCTTTACTCAGGACGACGCTCATATCTTTATGACTCCCGAGCAGATAACCGATGAGATAAAAGGCGTAGTAAGGCTGATTGACGAAGTATATAAGCTGTTTGGTTTCAAATATCATGTTGAACTTTCTACTCAGCCCGAGGACAGTATGGGCAGTCAGGAAGACTGGGATATGGCGACAGACGGTCTGAAAAAAGCCCTTGACGGTCTTGGACTTGATTATGTTATCAACGAGGGCGATGGTGCTTTCTACGGTCCTAAGATAGATTTCCATCTTGAAGATTCGCTCGGAAGAACATGGCAGTGCGGAACTATTCAGCTCGACTTCCAGCTTCCTATGCGTTTTGAGCTTGAATATACAGGTGCAGACGGTGAAAAGCACAGACCTATCATGATTCACCGTGTTGTATTCGGTTCTATCGAAAGATTTATAGGAATCCTTACCGAGCATTTCGCAGGCGCTTTCCCGATCTGGCTGTCGCCTGTTCAGGTTGAGCTTATGCCTATTGCCGACCGCCATAACGATTTTACCGATAAGGTTGCCGCTGAGCTTAAGAGCCGCGGAATCAGAGTGGATATCGACAGCAGAAGCGAGAAAATCGGCTTTAAGATTCGTGAAGCTCAGCTTCAGAAGATTCCGTATATGCTGGTTATCGGTGACAAGGAAGTTGAAACACAGAATGTATCTATCCGTTGCCGCAAGAGAGGCGATATCGGTGCAATGTCTGTAAATGACTTCTGCGATATGGTCGAGAAAGAGATAAAGGAAAAAACTATTATCAACGAATGATAATAGTTTGTATAAAGGAGGTCTTTTTATGGATCTTACTTCATACATTGCAAGTGTGTCTATGAGTATGTCGCAGGCAAACCTTGCGCAGAGTGTGTCTACAGCAATGCTTGCAAAAAGCATTGACTCAATCGAATCAAGCGGAGCAGGTGTTGTTAACCTCATTAACAGCGCAGAGATTCCGCCTGCAGGCGTAACAGGTCACATTCTCAATGTAAAAGCGTAAACACAGAGCGAAAACTGTCGAGCAATCGGCAGTTTTTGCTTTACTAATCTGCTTACCGACAAAAATGCGCCTGCAATCACTTGCAAGCGCTTTTTTTATTCTAAACTTGTATTATCAAGAACCTCACGAATTTCTTTATCGGATACCGTAAGATAACCTTCTATAAATGAATTAAGCACATTTCTGTATGCTCCGGCAGGGTTGTCAAAAACTCGCTTTTCCATTTGTTCTGCGGCTTCTTTGGTCGGAGCGTATATTTTGAGCTCCATAAGATCAGCTCCGCCAAGCTCATTTATGAAGCGTATGCAGAACTGATATCCTTTATCAAGTTCTATTATCTCGGTTTTTACTGTCTTTTCAAGGTGCGAATAAGAAGTTATTTTCTTTGCATAGTAAACTGCGTCTTCTCTTATTGAACGGGGAATTGAATAGGAAAGCTCAATAGCTAAATATTCGCTTTTTTCGGTCGGTATACAGATTTCATCGTTGCCTGATTTTTCGCATTTTATCAGCTCTTTGTCTTCCATATCAAAAAGGCAGCATATCAAGTCAAAGTACATAACAAAATCATGATCGACAGTACAGCGCATAAGATCGTCTTTTGTTATATTGCCGACTTTATATAGAATATATGAAACAAGAACTTCTATATCTTTGCGGTCATACAGCGTATATTTCGGTACTGGTACGCCCATATAACGACTCCTTTCTAAAATGTATCAGATAAGATACGATAAAATAGCAAGATTCGCCGCAGATTCAATACAAGGAACAGCTCTCGGAACGATGCAAGGATCATGTCTTCCTTTGATATTAAGCGTTTCCTCAGTCATATTAACATAGTCAACCGTCTTCTGAGGTCTTGATATAGACGGAGTAGGCTTTATTGCGGTACGGAATATTAAAGGCATACCGCTTGTAATACCACCTAAAATACCGCCGTGATTATTAGTCACGGTCTTGATCTCTCCGTTTTCAATACAGAAAGGATCATTGTTTTCTGAGCCGTGTAGCAATGAAGCTTCAAAACCAATGCCAAATTCAATCCCTTTAACTGCAGGAACGCCGAATACTATCTGTGAGATCCTGTTTTCAACGCCGTCAAACATAGGTGAGCCGATTCCTGCAGGAAGGCCGACTGCGGCGTACTCTATAACACCGCCGACAGAATCCTGGTTTAAGAAAGCGTCATTTATAACTTCTCTCATACTGTTTTCAACAGATGTATCTATTAAAGGCAGATAGCGGTTTCTGACCGTCTTAAGCTGTTCGCCTGTAACATTTACCGAGTCAAATCTATCGTCGCAGACATTGTTAACCGATAAAATATGAGCGCCTGTTATGATTCCTTTGCTTTCGAGGATCTGAGACGCTATTGCACCGGCAAAAACAAGCGGTGCGGTTATTCTTCCGGAGAAGTGGCCGCCGCCTCTTAGATCGTTACTTCCGTTATAACGGATATAGCCGGTATAATCAGCGTGTCCGGGGCGTGCCATATGGCTGACGCTCTTATAATCGGCTGAATGTTGATCGGTGTTGCTTATAACAGCGCAAAGGGGAGTGCCGGTAAGAACTCCGTCAACCATTCCCGATACAACATTGGGGAAGTCCTTTTCGCTTCTCATGGTGCTTGTGCCGTCTTTTTTCGGAGCTCGTCTTGCCATAAAGTCCAGAACAGCATCAAAATCCACTTTAAATCCGCCGGGCAATCCGTCTATAACAACTCCTATTGCTTTGCCGTGAGATTCACCGAAAATCGAAACCGAAAGCTCACCTAATTTAAACGCTGATGACATCTGCTATACCTCCGAGAGCTCTGAAATCGTCAAAGAAACCGGGATACGATTTATTTGTACATTCAGCGCCCTTAATTATTACATCGCTTGTTGATCTTGTTGCCGCTATAGCGCCAGCCATAGCGATCCTATGATCGTTATAGAATTTAACTGTACCGCCTGAAAACGAATCTACAGGGAATATTTCTATACTGTCGCTGTGAGCTACAGCTTTTCCTCCAAGGCCGTTTATAAGCTCGGTGGTTGCTTCAAGGCGGTCGCATTCTTTTATTCTGAGCCTGCCGCAGTTAGTTATCGTGCAAGGTTTATCCCAGAAACTCATCATTACCGCTATAGCAGGGACAAGGTCGGGAATATCAGAAGCGTCAATTACCGACAAATCACCGTGATTTTTAAATCTGTCTGCAATATCGAGGATTGCTTTATCTCCTTGTACGCTGTATGGATTGAGATTAGTAAGCTCTATATCAGAGCCTGCACAGTTTGCCGCAAGGAAAAATGCACTTTGTGACATATCCGCTTCAATAGTGCAATTATGTGCTATGTACCGCTGATTTCCTCTGACAAAGTATCCTGTGTCGGTTTCAGCGACTTCTACACCGAACTGCCTCAAACAGTCAATCGTTATATTTACATACGGCTTTGATTCAAGCCGTGAAGTAAGTATTATTTCACTATCTCCGCAGAGCACCGAAAGAGCGAAAAGCAGACCGGTTATAAACTGAGAAGAAACGCTGCCGTCAATATAATACTTTCCGCCGTGCAGCTTTCCGCTGACTTTGTACGGCATAGAAAGAGTTTCAAAATGTGCTCCGTTGTCGGTCATAGGCTGAATCAACGGGGTAATAGGCCGTTCGGGAAGCTTTCCTTCGCCAAAAAACTGTGCCTTACAGCCAAACGCCGAAAAAATCGGTATCATAAATCTCAGCGTTGAACCGCTCTCAAAGCAATCGACTGATGCCGATTCAGATGGGTAGTTTATTCCACTTACTCTATAGCTGCCGTTTTTGCCTTCTATTTTTGCTCCGAGCGATCTTAACGCATTGATAGTTGCATGAGAATCCATACATTCGAGCAGATTATCTATATGAGTAGTACCGTCTGATAATGCCGCACAAATAAGCATCCTATGAGAGATGCTTTTCGACGGCGGTACGGTAAGTTTTCCCTTCAGTTTTGAGGGAGTTATTTTGATATCCATTATACTCCGCCTTTAACTTCTTTATCTAAATAATAATACTATAATTACGCACAAAAGTCAAGGCTGAGACTATTCATAATCATGTCCCGTAGGTAATAGAATTAAACGAAGGGAATGATTTTTTGAAAACTAACAGCTACGCAAAAAACACAGCAATTTTGTTCGTATCAATGGTAATAAGCAAAGTAGTCGGCGCATTGTTCAAAATACCGCTGACAAATATCCTCGGCGGTATAGGTATGGGATATTACTCAACAGCCTACAGCATATATTCACCTGTATTTGCAATGACAGCCGCCGCTATACCAACTGTGATAATAAAGACGGTTGCTGATAATGTTGCTTTAGAAAAATATGCAAATGCAGAAAAAGTGCTTAAGACAGCGCTTGCTGTATTCGGAACAATAGGCGGCGTTGGTACAGCACTTATAATTCTTTTTGCAAAACCCTTTTCGGATATAGCGGCTCAATCTCCGCAAAGCTTGTTATCGATTCTGATGATATCGCCGTCTGTTTGCCTGTGCTGTCTTTCATCGGTTTTAAAGGGATATTACGAAGGCTGTTGTACGATGGTGCCTTCTGCAGTATCTCAGGTGCTCGAATCGGTCAGCAGAGCAATAATTGGGCTTTCTGCCTCGTATTTTATAATTAACTACGGTATGGAGCAATACTCATTAAACGGCATAATAATGGGTAAAGAAGTTGCTAACGAAATACAGGCGCTTGATACCGTATTACCTTATGCTGCGGCAGGCGCTATAATGGCAGTAACTATGAGCGAATTGTGCGCTCTTATCTGTCTTGTGATAAGGAAAAAATTCAACCGTAAAATTATAAACATTAATATCGGTAATAAAGAAACCGAAAAGAAAAGAGTAATTGCAAAAAGATTAATAAAAGACTGCATACCCGTCGCAGCCGCCGCAATTGTAGTAAATCTCGCATCGTTTATTGACCTTATCACTATACCAAGATGCCTTAATTTTGCACTAAGAAAAAACCCCGCTTATTTTATGGAGAATTTCAGCGGAATAATAAGCACTCAGGGCGGAGAAGTGAAGCTCGCAAACTTTATGTACGGAAGCTACACAGGCCTTGCGTGGACTATGTTTATGCTGATACCTGCGTTTACTGCAATGTTTGGCAGAAGCGCACTTCCTCAGATAGCGGCTACATGGTCGCTCGGCAATAAAACCGAATTCAAAAACAAAGTTTCAATAGTTTTGATTTCAAATTTTGCTATAGGCTTCCCTTTATATCTCGGAATATCGGCACTAAGCGGTGAAATACTGAACATTTTGTTCTCGGGAAGGCAACAGGAAGTATCAATAAGCATAATTCCGCTCTTTATTCTTGGGCTGGGCGGAGTATTCCTGACGCTGACTTCAACATTTATTTCGGTATTTCAGGTTATAGGAAGAGCTGATTTGCCTGTAAAGATTATGCTACCCGGTTGTGCCGTAAAACTGATCGTTAATGTTTTTTCGCTGTCTGTACCCGAAATAAATATAAGCGGTGCGGCAATTTCAACGGTAGCTATGTATGCTTTTACGGCGCTCGGCGGTTATTTAGCACTTGAAACGGTAACAGGAATAGATTTTAAAGTCCTAAAAAAGATGTCTTCACCTCTGATATCAGGTATAATCTGTGCATATGTTGCTTTTATTGTGAACGATTTGCTAAAAAACGATTTATCCGATATACCAAGACTTGCCGTTTCAATTATTGCCGGAGGAATCGTATATGCTATCTTTATGGCAGTTTTATGCAGAAATCAGATAAAACTCATTTTCAAAAAACAAATTGCCGAAAAATTCTGAAATTTGCTTGATATTCTTCAGCTTTTGAGTTATTATTATAAATGTGTTTCACATAATTTTAGATTAGGAAGTGTATATTTTGGATTTTCAGTTTAAAGATAAGTACGATATCAACGATCTTCTCGAGGTGACAAGGATACTCAGAAGCGAAAACGGCTGTGTATGGGACAGAGAGCAGGACCATAAATCTATCCGTATGAATGTACTTGAAGAAGCGTATGAAGTTATGGAAGCGATTGACGCCGATGACGACGCTATGCTCAAAGAAGAACTCGGCGATTTGTTATTCCAGGCAGTATTCCATTGCCAGATTGAAGATGAGAGAGGGCGCTTTAGTTTTGATGATATCTGCGATGATGTTGCAAAAAAGATGATATATCGTCACCCTCATGTTTTCGGTGATGTCAAAGTATCTAATTCGGATGATGTACTCAAAAACTGGGATAAGCTGAAGAAAAAGTCCAAGAATCAGGATACTGTTGCCGACACTCTTGACAGCGTTCCTGTGGTACTGCCTGCTCTTATGAGAGGTCAGAAGGTTTGCAAAAGAGCAGCGAATGCAGGCGTCGAGATTAAACAAACCGATGTTGCACTTGGAATTGTCAAAGAAAAGCTGTCTGAGCTTGAATTGGCAATATCCGACAAAAACGAACAAGAAACAGAAGTTAAATTTGGAGAACTTTTACTCTCCTGTTGTAATTTATCAAGAATTATTAAAAAAGATTCCGAAAAAGCCTTGACTTTTGCAATAAATAAGTTTATAATGCGTTTTAGAGAGCTTGAGCGTGATACAGTGTCGCAAGGCAAAACGCTTGATAATCTGTCAGATGAGCAAGTTAAAGCACTGTTTTTATGTTCTGATTAACCGTAAAGCAATCGTCGGTTGACCGTATTACATCCATAAGCTCTTAAGCTTTATAATAATTTTTTGGAGGATTTTTCAAATGACAAAGGCAGAATTAGTTACAATGGTAGCTGAAAAGGCTGACATTACAAAGAAGGATGCAGAAAAGGCTATCACAGCTGTAACAGACAGCATCAAGGAAACTCTCGCTAAGGGCGAAAAGATACAGCTCGTTGGCTTCGGTACATTCGAAGTTCGTGAGCGTGCAGCTCGTGAAGGCGTTAACCCCCAGACAAAGAAAAAGATCAAGATTGCCGCTTCTAAGGTTCCCGCATTCAAGGCAGGAAGCGCATTAAAGGAAGCTGTTTCTAAGTAATTAATTACGATTATCAGCGGAGGTGGTTAAATACCGCCTCCGTTTTTCGTTTATGGAAAGGATCGTTATGAGACTCGATAAATATCTCAAGGTTTCTCGTCTTATAAAAAGAAGAACAGTTGCAAATGAGGCTTGCGACGCAGAAAAAGTTAATGTAAACGGAAAGCCTGCCAGAGCGTCTTATGATGTTAAAGTAGGCGACACTATAGAAATCAATATGGGCAAAACTCCGCTGAAAATAAAGGTTTTAAAAGTAGTTGAAGTTGTCGGAAAGGACGGCGCATCTGACCTGTACGAAGTAGTATAAGTCATAAACAGGACATACTCCGAATAGAATTTAGCAATACAGTATTACATTCGGGGGTGCCTTTATGCAGGTTATCAAGCAACAGCTGACTCTTATCGACAGGCGTACGCTTACTGTCGGCGGCGTTATTGAAATAATAGGATATGATGAAGAAAATATAACGCTGTATTCGGTAATGGGTGATATAAGGATAAAAGGCGAACAGCTTGAAATAAACAGTGCTTTCAGCGAAAAAGATATCGTTGTGATAAACGGTTTCATCAGGTCAATTTCGTTTAGCGATAACAAAGAGAAATATGCAGATAATTTCATATCCCGTATTTTCAGGTAGGTGAACGGATATGAATGTTGAAACATCTTTGCTATGGCAATTCGGCTGTTTTTTGTTATGCGGCGTTTTTCTGTCTGTCGGGTATGAATTTTTCAGAATAATAAGGATAGTTATTCCACACAACAGTTTTTTTATCGGAGCGGAAGATATAATTTATCTCTCGTTTTGCGGACTTATTCTGTTCGGTCTTTCTATGGAGATAGGAAGCGGTTATTTCAGATTATTATATCTTTTGTCGGCTGTTTTCGGTGCGGCTGTGTATTTTCTTACGGTAGGAAGGATTGTAAAGATTATATCGACATTTCTTTTTACCGCAATCAAGAAAATTTTGCTGCGTATTTTTAAGGTAATTTCCTCTCCTGTAAAAAAAGCTGTTGTAACTGTTGCACATAATACGGCAGGTGTTTTTGTGAGAATTCATAAAAATATCTCCGATAAAATCAATAAGGCTTCACCGGACTTGAAAAACGATGGTGAAATGATATATAATAACTATAATACAGATGAAAGGAATGAAATTCGGTATGGCAGAAGGATTGAAGCCAAAATCAAAAAAATTCAATAAAGTCATGCTGATTCTTGCTCCTTTACTGGCAGTTGCATTGGTTGTTTGTGTTTACAATTTCATTTCGATTCAGGTCGAGATTGCCGAAAAGAATGAAGAACTCAGCAATCTCACATCACAGGTCGAAGAAGTTGAAAACGAGAATAAATTACTGAGCAGATATTCATTGGAAGAGTACAAGATTGAATATATAGAGACTATTGCAAGGGATAAGCTCGGATACGCAAAACCCGAAGAGCGTATATATTACATCGTACCGGCAGATTAATAATATAAAATGAGGCTTTCGCAAATGCGGAAGCCTTTAATATTTTTCAGTTTTTTATCCCAAGCAGTTGGAAAACCACTATCCCCGCTATACAGACAATACTACCGATCACATTAAGAGGCTTAGTGCTTTCTTTTCTGATAAGTCCGATAAAGAACAGCACTACCATTATCATCGGCTGAATAAAAGAATAATTAGTCATGCTTGTTGCAATGACGGCGTTTTCAAGCACAAGTCCCAAAGCGTTAGGTATTTTTGTAAGCGCTACAAAAGCACAGCCTTTAGGTTTTTCTTTTATAAGCTTAACAGGATGAACAAACGGAACAAGAACAAATGCAAGAATTACAAGACCAAAGAGTAAAGCAAAATATGAAGAAATGTACGGCTCTGATGCTTTTATTATAAAGCCGTAGCCGAACTTTGCAAGCAGATAGAAAAACAGCGGAATTATAATCTTTTTATAATTAATATGCCCTTTCTCAGAGCGTGCTATCATAAATAATCCCACAGCTGTTACCGCTATGGCTATAAGTCTGAATGGACTGAATACATCAACAGCGGTAATTATATCAGTTGCATAGGACGCAAACAGACAGATACCGAGCCACGCTTTCAGCTCAAACGCCGACATTTCGGTAAGCACCAGTGCGGACATCTTAAACTCAAGTAGTTTTGACACCGCAATGAGTACGGCGGCGAGCGCTGATTGCCAGCACATTTCGATATACAGGTCGGAAAACGGCATTAACACCGGCAGTAAAAGAGCAGTTGGAGCAGCCATAAGAAAAGTGAATGAATTGCCGTCAAACTTCAGCTTTGCTACAGAGTATTTGTCGCTGAGACTGCATATCGTATAGCAAGCAACAACAAGTAACATAAGTTCCATACTATTGTCAGCCTTCTATCGTATATTCGAGCATCTCATAATGCAGTTTTGTTCCGATATCTGTTCCTAACGGCAAAAGTGCCATAGCTATAAAGAGTGTATCGTCAGTTGCGATATCGGTGAGCGTTGCATATTCACCGCTTATGTCGGTCACTATGTAATCTTTAGGTTCCATATTTTCCTAATCTCCTTTGCATATTGTCAATATAACAAATGCGTATACTTACCATATAATTTTAACATAACAAAAGCCAAATAACAAGGCTTTTTTACTTGCAACTGATATTGGGATGTGATATACTGTTTTGCGTGAAAAGAAAACTTTATATCAAGGAATGA
The DNA here is from genome assembly GCA_016302655.1 of Oscillospiraceae bacterium. Lineage (GTDB taxonomy): Bacteria > Bacillota > Clostridia > Oscillospirales > Ruminococcaceae > Ruminiclostridium_E. The sequence goes on from JAEDNF010000003.1 coordinate 16,842, forward strand.
ATATATGAGAGATCTTACAAAAGGAAGCATAATTAAATTAATGCTTGTGTTCAGCCTTCCCATATTGTTAGGCAATTTGTTTCAGCAGGCGTATAACCTTGTTGATGTAATTATAGTGGGTAAGCATTTAGGCGAAAGGTCATTATCTGCCGTCGGTTCGACGACAGCGGTTGTTTCGCTGATGTTCAACATTATCAATGGTCTTTGCACCGGATTTGCAATACCGGTAGCAAGACATTTCGGCAGTAATGATATGAACAAAGTACGCAGAAGCGTTGCCGGAATGATTACATATTCCGCTTTAATCGCCATACTTTTAATGGCGCTTTGTATAATATTTGTCGATCCGCTGCTTACCGCACTCAATACGCCGATCGAGATTTTCGATGAAGCAAAGCGATATCTGACTATAGTTGCGGCAGGTCTTGCGGTAACGCTCCTGTATAACCTTGAGGCAAATATTCTTCGTGCACTCGGTGACAGCGTTATTCCTCTGATTATTCTTGTAATATCCTCTTTGCTTAATGTAGGTCTCGATTTTCTGTTCATATTCGGTTTCGGAATGGGAGTCGAGGGTGCGGCATTCGCTACTGTGCTGGCTCAGTTTATCTCAGCGGTGGTATGCCTGATATATATGATTAAAAAATGCCCATTCCTGAAGCTTACAAAAGGCGATTTTATCCTCTCGGGCAATGAAATAAAAAATTTACTTTCAAGCGGACTCGGAATGGCGCTGATGTATTCTATTGTCGATATAGGCTCAATTGTACTGCAAAACGGTATAAACGGTCTCGGTACCGAAATAATTTCGGCTCATACTGCGGCAAGAAAGATTTTCAGCTTTACTATTATGCCTTTCTCTGCAATAAGCGCAACGCTTGTGACTTTTGTCAGCCAGAATCTCGGAGCAGGACGAATTGACCGAATCAAGAAAAGTATAAAATACGGTCTGCTTGTCGGATATATCTGGTCAACAATAGCTGTACTTGCGGCTTATCTGTTTGGAGAACAACTCGTTATGCTGATTGCTCCGGCAGACAACAGGGTAATTATTGATACTGCTGTTAATTATCTCAAAATCAACATTCCTTTTTATTACGCACTTACCACCTTGCTTTCTCTCAGGTGTACGCTTCAGGGACTCGGAAACAGCGTTGTACCGATTGGCGCAAGTCTTGTAGAAATGGTCTGGAAGATAGTTACTGTTGTTGCTGTTATACCCATATGCGGATACTTAGGTGTTTGTATTTCCGAGCCTATCATCTGGGTAGCAAGCGGAATACTTGTCTCGATTATTGCTGTAACTACTATAAAGCGGCTTAAAAAGTCAATATAAAAAGAAAAACCAAAAAAATTTCATATAAATTGTTCATTTTTTAAAAAATTACTTGAAAAATCGATTTCTACGATGTATAATTATACATATTAATCGTTTTATTGCAAAAGAAAGGTAAAAATATGAACATCTGGCACGATATTGACAAAGACAGAGTGACGCCAAACGACTTTTTGTCTGTAATAGAGATATCAAAGGGAAGTAAGTCCAAGTATGAGCTTGATAAAAAATCAGGCGTACTTATCCTTGACAGAATACTTTATACTTCTACTCACTATCCCGCTAATTACGGCTTTATACCCAAGACTCTTGCCGACGACGGAGATCCGCTCGATGTGCTTGTTCTGTGTAATGAGCCGCTTGTTCCGATGGTGCTTGTACAATGCTATCCTATCGGAGTAATTAATATGATAGATAACGGAAAGATGGATCAGAAGATTATTGCTATTCCTTTTGAAGATCCCAATTACAACTCATACAGGAGCATTGAGGGATTGCCTTCTCATATCTTTGATGAAATGCTTCATTTCTTCAGAGTTTATAAGCAGCTTGAAGGAAAAGAGACCGCAGTTAACGAAGTAATGGGACACAAGGCCGCAGTTGAGATAATCAAAGAGTGCATAGCAAACTATGACGAGGTCTACGGAGAAAAGTACAACAATGCTGATTCTGGCAAGTAAATCTCCGAGAAGAAATGAGCTTCTGAAATTAACGGGATATAGTTTTTTAACTGTCCCTGCGGTGAAGGACGAGAATGTTCCGTCCGGAACAGCTCCGGGCGACGCTGTTCTTATGCTATCACAGCAAAAAGCGGAAGAAATCTCAGAATCACATCCGAATGATATTGTTATAGGCGCTGATACGGTTGTAGCGCTCGGCAATAGAATAATGGGAAAACCGAAAGATGAAGCTGATGCATTTACTATGCTGAAAGCTCTATCGGGAAAAACACATACGGTACTTACGGGAGTGTGTATTATCTCTCCTGATAAGAAAATAAATTTTTATGAACAAACCGAGGTAGAGTTTTATACACTCGGTGAAAATGAGATCATGCAGTATATTGCAAGCGGCGAACCTATGGACAAAGCAGGCGCTTACGGGATACAGGAAAAGGGAGCTTTGTTTGTTAAGCGTATAAACGGTGACTTTTATAATGTTGTCGGATTGCCTGTAGCAAGACTTGCAAGAGAACTGAAATCTCTTATGTAAATTAATTTAAGTGAAAGGAAGCAAAGGTATGTTATTTTTGAACAACGCATTTTCAAAGGATATCACAGAGTACAACGGTGAAGTACTCAAAGAAATTAAGAATGTCGATGGAAAGATATATCTTTCTAACGGCGCTATTATTAAAGAAGGCGTAGTCGGAAAGTTTTTTGACATCTCAACCAACGATAAGTACGGTACAGTATTTGAGGCTGACGGTCCTGATGAGATTGGCCCTATTGTTGGATTTGCACCGGTTACCGGTTCTTCCTCTCCCGATTACTTCGCATTTTAATTGATATAACTGAAATATTGAGCGGCAAGGTTTTTTCTTTGCCGCTTTTGTTTTTCTAATTTTCGTTGATTTTACATTATAACTCTACCGACACTTGATTTTAGATTAAAAATAGCTATTGTTCTCAACTGTTATTTGTGATATACTGGATAGCAGTAAGGAGGAAATAGTTATGAACACGGTTTTTTCAAGACAAATTCAAAAATTAAGGAAGCAAAAGGGGATTACACAAGAACAGCTTGCTGTTCATCTCGGAGTTTCCGCTCAGGCCGTTTCAAAATGGGAAAACGGAAGTTATCCCGACGGCGACCTTTTGCCTGTAATAGCGGATTTTTTCGGAGTATCAATTGACAGCCTGTATGGCAGGGAAGAGCTGTCACAGTCTTTTGAACAGCAGACTGTAAATCATTTTCATAGCGTGATTGAAACCAATAAAAATTCCTCAAAAGAATGGATAGATAGCTTACAGGACTTGCTCTGGGCTGCACAGTTGTCATCTTGGATAGAGTGCAAAAATTACTATCCGATTCCCGATTTCAAAAACGCAAACGGCTCATATTCTGCTCAGTTCTTTTGTAACGAAGGCATTACTTATATGCGACTTAATTCGGACTATCGTTTTTTTACATTCTTAAAAGAACCCGAAGAAGGTTACGCAAAGATTTTTTCCGATATTGATAGCCTGACGGAGCTGTTTGGTTTTCTTTCCGATAAAGTCAATTTAAAGGTGCTTATGTATCTTATGTCGCTTAATCTCGGAGAGGTGTCAAGCGCCGCAACTATTTCAGAATTGCTCGGATACCCGATAGAAAAAGTCGAGTCAGCTCTTAAATATCTTATCAAAATAAATGGACCGAATGTACTGATATCTGATTATTCCGTAATAACTCCCGATAACAAAACCGAAAAAGTATATGGTTTACGGGGGCTTACTCCGGAAGCATTGATACTTTTAACAGGAGCTTATGCAATGTTAAATCAACCTTGCGGTTATCAGAACAGCGTAGGCATCCGTGATTTTCCATT
>JAEDNF010000148.1 GCA_016302655.1 Oscillospiraceae bacterium
TAGTGGGGGCTACCGCCCCTCATCCCTGTCGGGGGCTTTGCCCCTGCGACCCCATATCCTTATTAAAGGATTGTTCTATCGGGGGCTCAAAAGCGGAGCTTTTGAAAATCAGCCGTAAGGCTGATAGACTTGCACCCTGCGACCCCATTTATTGCATATGATGAGGTTTATCGGCAGTCTTAAGAGAAATATTATTTCTCCTCTAACTTTCTGAGCATTATATCGGGGTGTGAAGCGTGCTTGATAAGCTCATAGCGGTTTATCAGCTTATTGCGGTACATATGCATAAGATATGCGTCCATAGTTATCATTCCCGACTCGCCCGATGCGGTTATTACCGTATCTATCTGGTGAGTCTTTGCTTCTCTTATCATATTTCTTACTGCGTTGTTGCACTTCATGATTTCAAACGCAGGGCGAAGTATGCCGTCCTCGCAGGGTATCAGCTGCTGTGATATTACCGAGCAAAGCAGCTGTGAAAGCTGGATTCGTACCTGCTGCTGCTGATTCGGAGGGAATATATCTATTATACGGTCGATAGTATTCTGTGCGCCGATAGAGTGAAGCGTTGAGATAACAAGATGGCCTGTTTCTGCCGCAGTAAGTGCGGTGCTTATCGTCTCGTAGTCACGCATTTCTCCGAGCAGTATGACATCGGGCGACTGACGAAGGCAGGCTCTCAGCGCAACTATATAGCTCTTGCTGTCGCTGTTTATCTCACGCTGGCTGATAATGCTCTTCTTATTCTTATGAAGGTACTCTATAGGATCTTCAAGCGTGATTATATGACTGTTTCTCTGCTTGTTTATCTCATCTATGATGCAGGCGAGCGTTGTTGATTTACCGCCGCCGGCAGGACCTGTTACAAGCACAAGACCTTTTGTTCTTGCTACCGTATCGGTGATTATTTCGGGCAGAATATTAAGCTCTTTATAGTCGGGGATATCAAACTCAACTACTCTTATTACTGCCGCCATAGAGCCTCTCTGCTTATATGCGCTGATACGGAAACGGCTGAGTCCCTTTACCGATATTGAAAAATCGTCGTCGCCCGTCTCTTCGTATCTTGAGATATCTCTTCCTGCTATGCGATATATTTCTTTTATCAGCTTTTCGGTTTCTGCGGGGAGCAAGACTTCCTCGCCCTGCTTTGTTATTATGCCGTTTAGCTTATACGATACAGAAAGTCCGGATATCAGAAATATATCGGACGCTTTCTTTTCAACAGCAGATTTAAGAATTTCCATCAGTTCCATATTTTCATTTCCTTTCATACCGGTAAACCCTCGCCGTCCCATATCGGCAGAGAATTTTCTGTTTCATAATAACTGTTGCTTACTGTTTTCCACTCGGTGATTTCAAGAGTGCCGCCGCTAAGCTCGGCTTTGCAGGAAAGCCTGCTGTCACTTCCGATGTCCTCGCTCCAGGAGAACACCGTCTTGCCGTTTCTTTGGGGAGGAGAAGCCTTTATCCCGTACTGCCCGGCCGCCTCGGTTATATCGGTCACGGTTTCGTCCGAGATAAGCCGATACAGTATATCAAGCTTTTCGGTTGCTTTTACATCTGCGGCGTAATACTCCTGCTGGGAAAGTGCAAGCTTCTTTGCTCTGTCAAGGTCCTGTCTTACGGTAATAAGACACAGCGCCGACAGCGTTACCGTGACAAGCACCACCAATATCACAAGCAGGGATGATATTCCGGTACTGTTTATGCTTCTTGTGCGGCTGCTTGTATTCCTACTCATCGGCAACCCTCCTTACGCTTGTAATCTCTATATATGTATGTTCGCTGTCAGATGCCGTGATATCAAGATACTGTAGAGTTCCCTCTGTCCTTTGGCTCAGCTTTATGCTGATATCTCCTTCAGCGTACCTTTTCTGAAGCTCCGTTATATCCTCGCCGCCTTTAAAGCTCTCGGCTATATCGGCGGTTTTTATCTGTGCCTCAGACAGCCGGTTTGCATATTGCATCTCTTCGGACGCTATGCCGACTGTTCTTATGCAGGCGGCGGCACATACGGCGAATATTGCAATAACTATCAGCAATTCTATCAGAAATACGCCGTTTCCCGAAGGCTTTTTTACTCTCATAAAGCGACCGCCTTTCCGCTTCTAAGATAATAGTGCGTAGTATTGAAGCTTCCGTTATACTCAATGGTAAATACGGCGGTATCACCGTCTACAGACGCCGAAAAGCTGTCGGCAGGGAACAGAATATTCCCGTCGTCGGGAGCAAAAGTGCGCCCGCTTTCCGTAAACAGTTCTCTCAGCTGTCCGCCGTAAGCGTAAATGTAGGTAGTATACTCTTCTCCGTCAAACTCATCCGCAAAGCTGAAAAACTCTATGCCGTCATATTCGCCCGAATCTACGGCACGGCAGTCATAGCTCATCAGCTTTCTCAGCACCAGCGTCTGCGCCGTTGCGGTGTCAAACCGCTGTTCGATACTGCTTCCAAGATGCTTGTACACTTTTGTAAAAGCAAGCACCGTTGCCAGAAGACAGCATACAAACAACAGAAAAACCGTCATTACAAAGATAGTATCCATACCGCTTCTATTCGATTTTACCGTCTTTAGACGATTGCGGAACATATTCGCCCTCCTGTTATTTTGCCAGAACTCTTATATCCGGCATTATATTCGATGAAACGGGGCTGTAGTGGACTATGCAGATGTTTTCATCGATATAAAGGCTGTAATTCTCTTTAAGATATTCGATGCTCTCGGGGTAGAATCCTTCCACAGCGTAGCACTCCGTTGCCGCTTTGCGTACTCCGTTTTCGATGATCCTCAGATTCTCGTTTTTTCGGCTTTCATCCGAACTGCGTACAATAAAGACTGCTGTGATGATAACCGCCGCAGACAGTGCCACCGCTATCACAGCGTCTGTAATTATACGCATTGCGCTTTTGCGATTTCTTATTTTCATATATTCACCCTATTACAGTCATAATGCTCATAAGAGGTATCATTACCGAGATAAGTATAAATCCGACAGCCGCCGCCATTATTACGACCATAGTAGGCTCAAAGCGTGATACGGCGGTCTGTATTACGGCAGAAACCTTTTTCTGTGCGTTCTGGGCGATAGAATCCATAGCCTTGTCAAGCGTGCCGGTGTTGAACGCTATGCTTATCATACGCATATTTACAGCGGAGAATATTCCCGTGTCGGCAAGCGCCTGCACAAAAGGAGCGCCGTCCTCCATAGCCTTGCGGCATTCGGCGAGTTTTTCTCTCATATAGTCGTTTTCAAGCAAGGTTTCGCACATATCAAGCGACTCGTTTATATCCATACCGCTTGACAGAGTCATAGACATTGCCGCAGAGAACCTTGCCGCATACAGCGTTTTTGCGGTCTTTGTGTGCGATGCTATATGCTGAATAAGGCTTCTGACGGGGCGTACCGCTTTGTAAAGAATAACGCCTGCAATAATTAGAAACGCCGCCGCACCTATAACAATAACTGCTATGCTGCTTATCATTCCGCCTGCCTCAACAAGCCACCTTGCGCCGTCGGGCAGTACCAGTCCCAGTGAGCTGAACACATCCGCAAAAATCGGAAGTACATAAACCGAAAGCAGTATAATGACCGCAAGAACGACCACCAGTAAAACCGCAGGATATGTAACTGCGCTTCTTACCGAGCCGCTTATCTCATCAAGGTTTGAATAATATACCGACAGCGACTCGAATACGGCATCAAGCCGTCCCGTTGTTTCTCCTACCTCAACCATTTTCAGAAAGTAAGAAGGAAATGCACAGGATTTTCTGAAAGCGTCGGTAATGGTGCTTCCCTGCTCTATAGAGTGCAGTATCTGCTCGAGCAGAGCAGCTTTTTTCTTGTCATCGTCATCCTGAAGCATGACAAGGATACCGTCGGTTATTGTTATTCCTGAGCTTACCACAGTTGCAAGCTCGGAGCAAAGCACCGAGATATCTTCATTTGACAGGTAATGCTTTTTGCTCATCTTGTCCCTCCGTTAATCAATAATAATACAGCACGGAATAATTACCGCTGTTTGATATATAATCGACCATCTTCTTATAGTCGGCTTCATCCGTTGCGCTTGCCGCAAAGGTAGGGTCCATACGGTTCCATTTGTATCCGTCAAAGTATATATATCCGTCTATCCAGCCGCTGCCTGTTATATATACGCTTATCCAGGCGTGATATGTGTCGCCTGCATAGCCTACAACAACCCTTGTCGGTATCTTCTGCGAGCGAAGCATAGCCGCCATAAGCGACGCATAGTCAAAGCAGATACCGCCTTTGCTTGCAAGTATGCTGTCGGGATTCGGGATATAGCCGTTTGCCGCATTTTCCGCAGTAGAAACATATCTGATATTATTTATAACATAATCGTATATCGCCGCTGTTTTTCCGATGTCATCCTTTCCGCCGCACAGCTTTGAAGCAAGCGCAACGCAATTCGACGATGCGCTGTACATACAGAACTGATTGGGTGAAAGGAACGGTCTGAAGCTGTCCGCAATGTTAACGCTGAGGCTCTGCTTGAATATCGATGTGCCCTTGCCTGCGCTTGTTACCTTAAGCACAGTGACCGTGTAACTGCCGCTTCCCTCGGTCAGCGGAATGATCTCATATCTGCCCGAATTATTCAGCTGAAAGGTGTACCTTACCGATATATCGTCAGCGTTTACAAGTATCCTGAAACTGCCGTCTTCGGCGCTCTTCAGCTTCACCATTATATACCCTTGCGACGCATTTGAAGCGTCTATTACCGCCCTGTCGTTGCCGTATACCGTCACGCCATCGGCGGTCGGAGTAACGATAAAAGGCTCGGAAGG
>JAEDNF010000149.1 GCA_016302655.1 Oscillospiraceae bacterium
GCTTACAAGTGCGCTCACGACGCTTCGCTTTCGCTACCAACTTTTTGCGGTTATTGTATGCTTTTAAAATGTTGCGAAATCTTCCGTTAAAACCCGCCGTTTCGATATCTTAGCAAAGATACTACTTATCCAAAGGCGGAACAGTCAGCGGCGACTCGCCGCTAATTTACTTCGACGATGGTGATATTTTCGTTGGCTATTTCGACTTCGGAGAGAAGGGCGCTCTTTATCTGTGCCGCCTGTGCGTTGTCAAGGCCTTGCGACTTAACTATTATATTTGCGCTCTTGTCGCTGAGATAGCACAGTACATCCTCAAAGCCCTGCGCCTTGAGCGTGGTTTCTATCTTGTTTTCGGCTTCCATTAAATCGGTAAGCTGTTCGGCGTCCTGAGCTACTACAGCAAGCTCATCCTTAGTCATATCACCGCCGCCGTAAATGCTCTTAAGAGTTTCCTTTGCCTCTTCTCTGCTCGCCTGACGATCTATCCGAGCCTTTGCAAAATACTCTTCTGCAGAGTTTTCTGCCGTTTGTGCGTTTGCGGCGGCTACTATATCGCCGTCTTTTTTGCCTGTGTCTGTTGATAACGAATCGGATACAAGCCTTGTGTCACCGTAGTTTTCACCTGTGTTCTTTGCCTTGACATTGTTTCCTATGGCAAAGTTGGCATACAGCCCTACCGCAAGAACAAGCGCAAGACCTGCGACAATAAGATGCTTTTTTCCAAGTATGAGATTGATCCTCGGTTTTTTCATAACAGTACCTCACTTATGTAGTAATGCATATTTTTGATGCGGAGACGGCAAGCACCGTCGATACCGCATTGATCACCTTTTCTCTGATACGGCTGCTTGATGTCTCGGTACATACTACAGTTACACCGAGTACAGTCTGCTTGTCGCTGCCCAGCTTTACGGTAACATACGGTTTTTCGGTTATATCCTCCATAGCAAGAAGCATATCGGATATCCTCTGTTCAAGCATAGCTTCTTCTGTAGCCGATGAAGAAGCACTGTCGCCGACTATTCCCGAAACGAATATCAGCACAATGACAGCTATACCGGCTATAAAGGCTATCTTCAGCATTTTTTCCGATTTCAGCAGTTCTTTCATTATATCCTATCTTTCTTTTGCATACCGCACCGTTATATCGCCCGTTCTGCTCTCAACAAGTGCGGCGGCGTTTTCCATATATTCATCGGGTGTGTCTTTAGGAAATAACAGCTCGACCTCAGTAATAGATATGCAAAACGCACCGTCTATATTCGCTGTGATATAAATTTTACTGCAGGAGTAACCGTTATTTGTCAGCAGCTCTTTTACCTTCTCCCTTACTCCCCTTGCCGCTGTTATCCTCGCCTGCTCCGACAGCTTCTCGCTGAAATCCACCGCCGGTACTGAGCTGACTTCGAGATCCGCGTCTATTACAGGTACAAGCTTTGTTACCGTGCTTAACACGCATACCGAGAAGATACACGCCGTAAGGAAAGTTATCTGCGTTTTATATTTTCCGTCGGGTATCAGCATACGGAACAGTCCCACCGCCACCGCAAGCAGACATATCCCGAGCGCCGCTTCTTTTATCTCAGTCATACCGTACCACCTGCCATAAATATCATTATCGAAATCGATATTACCGCCATCATCAGAAACGAAACAAGCATAGCTACTATTATTGAGCTTACGCCCTCCGCACATCTTAGCAGTCCCGTGAGAGAATTTATGCCGAACAGCTCGCTTGCAGCTGCGGCAAGTGAAAATGTCAGCTTATAGCACAGCACGGATATTATCGAAGGGAGAATAAGCGCACCGCCTGCCAGTATGCCGAACACACCGAAGTTATTTCTTATAAGCCCTACTCCGCCGTACATGACCGAAAGCGAATCTGATACCGCACCGCCTATAAAAGGAACGGAGTTTGACACAGTGAACCTTGCCGCTTTTATTCCAACATTGTCTGCCGGCACCGTGACAAAGCTCTGCATGGCAAGCAATGCCACAAACACGGTAATAATAAGCCCCAGTATCCATATCACCGTTTTCTTGACAGCCTCCGCAAGTGAGCTCAGTCTGAGGTCGGGACACACGCCGCCTGCTAATGATATTCCCATTACGCTCATAGATACGGGCATAAGCACCTTTGAGGCAAGCTGCATAAATATCTGTGAGCCGCCCATAACCACGCTGTTGAACATAGCGGCGGAGCTTACATGACCGCTTGCCGCTACCATTCCTGCAAAGGCAGGGATAAAGCTCGCAAGAAACACACTGCCCGATTCAAGCGTTTTAGATGCGGCGGTAAGAGCGTCGCTTGCGGCTGTAACGGTTAGCGTACTGCACGCAAGCACGGATACCACCGAGAAAACCGTGCCGACATTGCCTCCTGCGCTTTCGGCAAAGACATTGGCTATACTGCACAGCATTATGACCGACAACAGCGATACAAGCAGTTTAAGCGGACTGCTGATGCTGTTTTTAAGCATCTCGGTTATGTTTTTTATTACCTTGTCTACGGTAAGAGAATCGGTATCTACCTTTTCGGGAGTGATCCCCATATCGGACAGTTCTTTATCGATTTCCTCGGGAACAGCCGGAATGTAGCCGTCAAGTATCGAGCTGTCCTGTGCATACGCCCTGTACGGTATAACAGCAACGGACACAATTACAAGCAGAGATATAATAATTCTTACAGCAGTTTTCATAATCCCTCACACCAAAAGCTGTTTTATAACTTCCATCAGCTTCTCAAACAGCGGAAGTGCTATAAGCACCACCGCTATCTTGCCTGCAAGTGCTATCTTTGCGGCAATTGAAGTCTCTCCTGCGTCACTGCAGCTTTCTCCTGCCATCTGAGTAAGATAGCATACTGCAAGCGTCTTTATGAGTATCTCGGCATATACGCTGTCGGGATCGGCAATCTCCATATATGAAGATATCATATCAAGCGCAGGCTTTACCGCACTTACAGCCGCACCGAGCATAAGCATACCGGTTATCAGCGTTATGTACATACCAAACTCAGGCTTGTACTGCTTTAATACAACGGACAGCACCGTTCCTATAATTCCGGCTCCGACAAAAGCTATGATGTTCATTTTGAGTGCCTCACAGATTGAAGATACTCTTTATGGTATCAAACAGGTTGCTTATCTCGGTCACTATCATCATAAGTACCACGATAAGTCCGGCTATCGTAGTCATCATTGCCTGCTCTTCTCTCCCCGACCGCTGAAGCAGTTGATTGAGAACGGCAACAACAATGCCTATCGCCGCTATCTTGAAAATAAAATCAACATTCATGCTCCACCGCCGTTTCTATATCAGAATTATACCTACAGCCGCACCGAGCATAATTCCGACTGTACAGTATAATCTGCCTTTGTTGCTTCTTTCTTCCTCTGCGCTTTGCAGACATTGCCGCAGTCTGCTCTCAGCCGCACTCAAAGACGCTATCTCGCCCTCAGTATCGCTCTTTCCGATTACCTCGCCCAGATGATACAGCACCTGCCTGTCCTGCACTCTGAGACTGCTGTTTTTATCAACACAGCTGTTCCACTCCTGCCTTATATCGCTTCCGCTTTCAGCTATATTAATAAGCTTGTCGGATATGATAAAACCGCAGGTATCTTGCTCTTTTCTCAGTATCTCGGACAAGCGATAGCCGTTATATCTTATATAAGCGGTCATACTTTGCATAAAGGCGATATAGCAGTTAAGTATCTCGCAACGCTCGCTGAGCCTTCTTGAAAAGAATGCGCCCGTGCATCCCCCTGTCAGTGCCGCAAGCGTAAAACCGATAAAACCCGTCATACACAGCACTCCGCATATTTTCGGCAGACAGCATCAACAGAAGTGACTGCGGTTATTCTGTGGTTATCGATAAAAGCAATATGCTCTACAGCACCGCAATCGCAAAGTAAGCGTATCTGTCTGTTTTCGCACAGCTTATCGATACTGTCGGCGTGAGCTGTCATAACAAGTCCGACGCCGCAGTTTGCAAGCTGAATTATCCTCTGTGAGTCTGCTCCCAGCTCGTCCATAAAAACATAGTCGGGTGACATTGACCTTAATGCCCTTAATATACCGTCATCCTTCTGATATCCGCTGAATACATCTGTCATAAGCCCTACATCAAGAGTAGGAACGCCGTCATACACGGCGGCTATCTCATCTCTTTCATCAATAAGCGATATGCGGTATCTGCCGCCCAATTGTCTGCATAAATCACGCAGAACGGTAGTTTTTCCGCTGAGCGGTTTTCCTGCAATTAGGAGTCCGTGAGAGGCGTGAAGTCCTTCAAAAAGTCCTGCAAGACTGTCTGCTGTGCCTGTATGCTGTCTTGCTATACGGATATTCACCGAGCTTATATTCTTAATATTACGGATACTGCCGCCGCTGTATACGGCTGTTCCGCATATACCTGCCCTATGTCCGCCTTTAAGAGTGATAAAACCGCCTGCGATATCTTTTTCATAGGCATGTACGGAGTTACGGCAGAATGCCGCAATGCACTCTTCTATCCGGCTTTGTGTAGCGATAGTCTGGAGAATACTGTTTTCGCTTCCGCTTCTGATAATAATGGGTGCGCCTGCCTTTATCCTTATCTCCTCGGCGGTTTGCTTTACTTTAAGCGGCTGTACCGCAAGCTGCGGAAATATCCTCGCTACGCTATGTATTGCCGTATCATAGTCCGTTGCTTTACTTTCAATCATTTTTGATCTTCCTTTCGGCTTGTCTTT
>JAEDNF010000150.1 GCA_016302655.1 Oscillospiraceae bacterium
ACATATTGGCAGAGATAGTTACTGCGCCGAGTCTGCCGGCTTCTTTTATTATCTCGGCTTCAAGCTCATCGTTCTTTGCGTTGAGTACGCTTGCAGTGATACCCTCTGCCTCAAGGCGAGCGCTCAAAGCCTCGCTCTCCTCTATGCTCGGCGTTCCGATAAGAACCGGCTGATTCTTAGCGTGGGCGGTTTTTATACAGCGGACAACAGCGTCGTCCTTTGCCGCTTTTGTAAAGTATACCTCATAAGGATGGTCGATTCGCTTGCAGGGGGTATGCGTAGGTATTTCGGTGACTTTAAGGTCGTACAGCTGCCAGAACTCGTCCTCAGAGCTTTTTGCCGTACCGGTCATACCGCTTAGTAAGGGATATCGGCGCAGATAGAACTGCATAGGGATAATGCCCATAATTACGCCTCTGCTGGTGGCGGTTATCCCCTCTTTGAGCTCTACGGCAGGCTGAAGCAAGCCGGGATAACGGCGGTTCTTTGCCGCCCTGCCGGTAAACTCGTCTATTATCCTTATCTTTTCGTCTTTAACTATATAATCGACATCTTTTTTAAGCAAAAAGCAAGCCCTTAAGCAGTCGGTGATACGGGTGAGAAGCTCATTGTTCTGCTCGTCATAAAGTCCCGAGCCGTCCGTCAGCAATTCCTCGCACTTATCCTCGCCCTTCGGGGTAAGATATATCGTGCCAAGCTCCTCGTTTATCTCATACATCGAGCTGTCAAAATCTTTGACGAACTCATACACCTCGGGCAGTTTTTCGTCCGGGGTTACGGCGGTTTCGCCTGCTATAACAAGAGGCACTCTCGCCTCGTCTATCATCATGCTGTCGGCTTCATCGGCTATGCAGAAGTCGAAATCCGTCTGTACGCAGTCATCGGGCGAATTTGCCACAAAATCACGCAGGAAGTCAAAGCCTGCCTCTCTTGCGGTGATGTACAATATCTGACTTTTATAGAGCTGTTTTCTCTCGGCAGTATCGGTTGAATGAGTGATACACGCCGATGAAAGCCCCAGCGAATCGTATATGGGCTTCATCCACTCGCTGTCACGCTTGGCAAGATAATCGTTAAAGGTCAGCACTCTTACGTTGTGGCCGTTTTTAGCCATATAGCAGGCGGCAAAAGCGGCGCACAGCGTCTTGCCCTCGCCCGTCTTCATCTCGATTATTCTGCCTTTTGTAAGCTCGGCGGCGGCTAAAAGCTGCTCGTCATACGGGGTAAGTCCGAGACGCTCTTTGCTTGCCGCAAAGCACGCCGCAAATACTTCCTTCATATCGGTGCTGTTTTTTAGGCTTTCCGTGTCCCCGCTTGCGAGAACCTTTATTTCTTCAGTGGATACAGTAACATCAGCCATGATAGCAAAAATTCCTTTCGGTAAAAACGCAGGCACAGAGCCGCCTGTCAGTCGTCATCTTTACCGTTTATTCTACCACAATGCATTAAAAAATGCAATTATTTTTAAAAACCACTTGAAAAAGGCAGATAAATATGCGAAAATATTATCTGTACAGCTAAAAACTGCAAATACAGCAAAGGAATGAACGATTTTGAACAACAATAAATACGCAATAATACTCGCCGCAGGAGACGGCAAAAGAATGAAGTCCGATAAGCCGAAGGTGCTTGCACAGGTGCTGTTTTATCCTATGCTCGGCTGGGTGCTTGACGCCGTAAAAGCGGCAGATATAGATAACACCGCAGTTATTGTCGGCTCGCATAAAGAGCAGGTCACGGCATACCTTGACAGCATAGGGGGTTACCCTTTCTTCGAGCAAAAAGAAAGGCTCGGCACAGGTCACGCCGTTATGCAGGCAATGCCGTTTATTAACGAGGCGGCGGCAAATAATGCAGATATTCTCGTTGCCTGCGGAGACGCTCCTTTCATAGATGCAGGTACCATAGCAAGCTCATACGAATATCACAAAGCCGAAAACAACGATGTTACCGTAGTGTCGGCTATTGTTGACGATCCGACAGGCTACGGCAGAATTATTAAGGAAAACGGCGCTTTCAGCGCTATAGTTGAGCAGAAGGACTGTACCGAAGAACAGGCAGAAATCAAAGAGATAAACTCGGGTATATACTGGTTCAGAGCAGATAAGCTGAGCGCACTTTTAGATACGCTTAGCAACAACAACGCCGCAGGAGAATATTATCTTACCGACACGGTTGCGGCGGCGGAAAAGAAAGGCGTATATACGGCAACAAGCGCAGATGTTGTTCTCGGTGCAAACAGCCGCAGTCAGCTTGCCGCATTAAACGATACCGCACGCAGAAGAAAGCTCGCAGAGCTTATGGACGAGGGCGTTGACATTCCTCTGTCGGACGGTATTATTATCGGTAAGGATGTAAAAATCGGCGCAGATACCGTGATACTTCCGAACACGATAATCAAGGGCAATACCGTTATCGGCAAAAACTGCGAGATAGGCCCCAACAGCTATATAGAAAACTGCGTAGCGGAGGATAATGTAACGCTTAACAATGTTCAGGCGCACGACAGCAAAATAGACAGCGGAGCAAAGGCAGGACCGTTTGTACATCTGCGCCCAGGTACGCATCTGCACAGCGGAGTAAAGATAGGAGACTTTGTCGAGGTCAAGAACTCCGAAGTCGGAATCAACACCTGCATAGCACATCTTACCTATATCGGCGACAGCGATGTAGGCAAGGGTGTAAACTTCGGCTGCGGCTGTGTTACGGCAAACTATGACGGAATAAAGAAATACCGCACCACTATCGGCGACAATGCCTTTATAGGATGCAATACAAATATGATAGCGCCGGTTACGATCGGCGATAACGCTACAACGGCGGCAGGCTCTACCATTACAAAAGATGTTCCTGCCGACTCGCTCGCAGTTGAACGAGGACAGACCAGAATAATCGAAAACTGGGAGAAAAACAAAAAGCGCATTAAAAAGGCATAAGGGGGAAACGCTGTGGATATCTTTCTGTCGGTGCTGTCGGTGATAGGCATAATCATCGGTGCGGTACTGCTGATAATGATAATATCCTTTCTGCTGTCGGCGGCGCTTTACGAAAGCGTATTCGGCAAGCGGTTCGAGATATATGACTCGGCGCATCTGCCCGACTTAAACGACTATCCCGGGCTTGTGAACGAGCCGGTTACATTCCCGTCCGAAAGAGAATATAACTACACGGGATTTTACTATCACGACGAAAAATACGATTCTTTCAAAGGGCTTATAGTATTCTCGCACGGTATATTTGACGGTCAGCTGAGCTATCTGCCCGAGATAGCGTATTTTGCAAAGCACGGCTACAAGGTCTTTGGATTTGACAATACCGGCTGTCACTTAAGCGGAGGAAAGTCGCTGAGAGGTCTGCCGCAATCCGCAGAAGATTTAAATGCGGCGTTGAAATTTGTAACCAAAGACAACAAACTGCCGCTTTTCCTGTTCGGTCACAGCTGGGGCGGCTATGCGGTATCGGCGGTACATTGCTACAACCTTTACGACATCAAAGGCGTATTTGTACAGAGCGGCTTTGACAGCAGCTGTGAGATGGTGCTGGAAGAAGGCTCTGCTATGATGGGCAGATGGATATACATACTTAAATCCTACATAAAGCTGTACGAGCGTATAAAATACGGCAAAGCATCCGGCTATACCGCCCATGCAGGAATAGCAAAAGCGAGCACAAACGGCACTAAGTTTATGATACTGCACAGCACAGACGACAAGACAATATCATTAAAGAACAGCGTGCTTGCTAATGTTGCAAAAAACGACAACATAACGCTTGTCACCGAAAAGCACAAGGGGCACAATTCGCTTGACAGCAACAGAGCGATAAAGCACAAGGAACAGCTTGACAGCCTGTTTGAAGCGTCATTTGCAAAAAAACAGCGCACCAACAAGAACCGCAGAGATTTCTTTAAAGAAAAGGTTGACAAGAAAATATACTACGAGCTTGACAGCAAGCTGATGAAGCTGATAGCAGATTTTTACGAAACTGCCGGCGTAGCTCCGGACTCAGTTCCGCCTTTGAATAAGTAGTCGTTGCGGAGGTTTGCGTGACGGCGGTTTTTAACGATTGTTCTTTGAAAGGATTTTGCTATATTTTTACAGTAACTTTTATATAAGTCAGACGGCAAGCGGCGTTTCGCTTGCCGTCATTTTTTGCCATTACAGCAGATTACTTTCATTTTTTACTTAACTAACTTCTGTAATTTTTATTAGTTTCATGAAAACCGTTTCATAAGTTAACAAAATTTAAAGCTAACGGCAGTTTTTCTTTGTTGTTTAGCCTGTGTAAATAAGCAATTATGCGAAAATATTACAGTTAATTATGCGATATGCACATAATCAACTTTATTCTATTGTGTATTTCACAGAAAAATTTGACTTTGTTAAGTAAATTTAGTTAAAGATGTTGACTTGATTTAACACGGCATGCTATTATTGGATTGTAAAATTCACTATGTGAAACACAATACACAAATAAGGAGAAGCAAAAATGATACGATTAAGAGAAAAAATCGCATCGACCGCGCTTGCGGCAACAATGACGCTTACCGCATTGCCGTTTTCGGCATTCTTTGTAAGCACAACGGCGGCAGCCGAAGCCGCTGGCAGCGGTTTTGTCTATGCAAACGGCACAAGATTTATGCTAGACGGAAGTCCGTTCTACTATGCAGGCACAAACTGCTACTACCTTACGTTCAA
>JAEDNF010000151.1 GCA_016302655.1 Oscillospiraceae bacterium
ATTAACTCTAAGGGAGAACAGACCGAGATAGCTAACAGAGCTACAGAAAAAATGTCATTTGAGTTCCCGATAACTTTCCCCCCTCATTCGATAATTAGAAAACCTGTAATATCCAAGTGATTGTGAGAGGTGATTTTATGCTTAATGCGCCGCAAAATCTGTATGCAACTGCATTTGACGGTTCTGTCCGTTCTACCTGGACAGCCGTTGATGGTGCTGACGGATATATTCTGAAATTTTATAATAAGGACGAGCCCGATAAGTGCATAAAATCAAGATATGCTCAGGGTACTACCAAGCTGATATTAGGCTTTAAAAACGGCAGAGAATATCTTGTAAGAGTCTGTGCCTTCAGATATCTCAGCGGCAGAGAAGTAATAGGAGAGCTGTCCGAGCCTGCTTTATTTGTACCGATTTGCAGACACCTCAAGGCTCAGAATATTATTACCGTGCAAAAGGGCGAAACAGCGCAGATAGTATGGGAGCATAATAACAAAACGCCTCATGTCGTTTTTTCGTCAGATAATGAAAGTATAGCGACAGTAAACGCCAATGGCCGTGTAACTGCCGTGCGTGATGGAAATGCGGTTATTACGCTTACAGAGGACAGCGGCGATAAGTTTCAGGTTAAAGTAGCCGTAGGCAGAGATATGTCAAGATGTTCCGATTCGATGCGGATAATGCTTTGCGGAGATATTATGTGCTCGCTTGCTCATCAGCGCAAAGAGAGCAGCCGTGCGCTCGATTTCGGCGACACGCTTATGGGAATAAAGAATACATTATCTTCCGCCGATTATTCTGTTGCGGTGCTTGAAACCGTCTGCTGTGACAGCGCACCGTATGAGTATGAAAAGATAAGAACGGATAAAGGAAGTCCTAATTGCAATTCGCCGTCAACATTTCTGAGATCTGTGAAAAACTGCGGCATAAAAGGACTTGTAACCGCAAACAACCATAACTGCGACGCAGGTATTGAGGGACTAAGCAAAACGGTAGATCAGATAAAGCGTAACGGAATAGACAATATAGGAACGCTTGATGATGAGATACATTATGTATCAAAAAACGGTATAAAGGTTGCTATAGTTGCATTTAATTTCATTTCCAACGGGCTTGAAGGCGATATTCCTCTGCATACAATAGGAAAATATGACCGTGAAAGGTTTTTATCGCTGATAAGTGAAGCAAAAAACGAACATTCCGATTATATTATCGTGTATGCCCACTTCGGACAGATGAATTCTTTGATGGTAAGGCACAGCCAACGGGAAGAAGCCGAATTTATGGCGAATAACGGCGCAGATATAATAATCGGCTCGCATCCCCACACACCGCAAAAGGCGGATATTATAAGAACAGCCGACGGAAAAGAAGTACCTTGCTTTTACTCATTAGGCAATCTGTTTTCTTCGATGAGCGAGATGCGTGAGAACAGAGAAACGGCTATAGTATCTTTGTCGCTGGCTAAGACCGAAAATACCGTGAGGGCAAAAGCGTCATATATCCCCGTTCTTTGCAAAGATACCGATGACGGTTATTCACTCAGAGTGCTTAACGGAACGCTTACTGCAGCTGAGCAGGAGGCTTATGAACGCATAAAAAATATAATAGGTGTTAAGTTGCCTTGCACCGACAGAAAATTCCTTCTGCAAGGCTCTGCTATACTTAGAAAGCTGTTTAGCTCCGAGAGATTTTCTTACGATGATACAGCGCTTATTCTTTCTCCCGTATCGCTGATGAGTGAAAAATCTCTGCCGTGCGATACCGCAGAAAATCCGAGACTTGCGCTTGATACAACAAAGAACTTTGAAAAGTATATCGCTGACAGCAATGCAGACAGCATAGTTATTGATTTATACACAATGGCGGCGGTTTCCTGCTACAAATACGGCGAAAGCTATTACACCGCTTCCAAGCTGTTTTTGAACTCGGAATTTTATAAAAACAATGCCGACAAGCTTGAAAAGGTATCTCCGCCTTATGACAAAGAGCTGTGGAAGCGTTCTCTGGATGAATACGCAAAAGTGATATCAAAGCATTTTGACAAAAATAATATCATTCTTATCCGTCTGTCGTTCGGCGATATGTGCGTAAAGCACGATCAGCTGAGAAACTGCAGGCAAAATGCAAATCTCAATAAGCGGCTGAGCCTTTATGAAGATTATCTTATTTCGCTTTTACAGCCTGTTGTGATCGATGTTGCAAAGTATTATTTTACCGATGGCGACAGCAATCAGGTCGCTTCATTTGAACCGCTGTTTTATGATGATGTAAACGAAAAGATAGCGGCGGTGACCGAAGGCAGAGCAGACAGATTCTATCTTGATAAAGCAGATGTCAGAATATGGCTTAAGAGAGTTATCCGTTATTATGACAATATGACAGCAAGAGCGTATCAGAAAAGACTGCTCGACAGTAAATACGCCTCAGACAGAATTATTGAATACAGCTCCAAGCAGTTCACGGCGGAAAATGCCGAATATCTGATATATCTGCGTGATAAGCAGATAAAATCATACGACGATGCAAAGCGCCTGCTAAAAGCTAACTTTGGAGCAGAGAAGATGATAAAGCTGATAACGGCTTTGCAATGCATCGAAGGCGATATAAGCTGTTGCAGTTACGATGATATCAGGATAATATTTGATGAAAACCTGAGGGCAAAAAAACTGCTTGCTTCTAAGCTGACTCCCGTTTACAGATATGTATCGGAAGATAACTGCGAACAGATATTCCTTATAAGAAAGGATGAAGCGAAGCTTAAAGAATACGAGAAAGCGTTCAAGCCTACCGTAGTTGATATATGGGGAAGCTGTATTTCACGGGAGACGGTGAACCGCAACAAAAACGGCATTTTCGTTGACAAGTATATATTTAAACAGCCTTTACTTCTTACCGATGAACCCGATTTGCCGTTTGATGAAAAAATCGGCGCTGACAGTTTTTGCGGCAGTTCGTGGCGAAGAAGAACCGTAAAAGATGCGTTTTGCCACGCAGGAAAATCCATTCTCCAAAAAAGCGAGGCAAATTGGCTTATAGTTGATATGTACGATATTATATGCGGTATGATGAAGTACAGAGGCTCGCTTTTTGAAGTTGATGACTTTATACTGCGTACAGATTTCTATCGCAATATTTCCGGTCAGTGTGTTCCTTCATACATTTTCAGCGAGAAAAGCAAAGAATACTGCGATAATGCTATGCACAGCTTCTGCGAATTTGTAAGACAGCGTTACAACGATAATATCATTCTCATAAAGGCTGATCTTAAGGACAGATATATTTCTCTTGATAAAAAGCTGTGTACGCTTTCTGACAGCGATAACACGCTTAATGAGAAGAAAGAATTCATCGCCCGTTATGAGAACTTGTTCGCACAGGCTACAGGCTGTTATGTAATAGATATATCAAAGCATTTCTATGCCGATGACAGCTTTGCGCTGGGCGGTGCTCATATAGTTCACTATGAGGATAAATTCTACAGCGAATGCTGTAAGCATATCACGGATATTATCACAAACGGGGGAGAGCGCTGTCGTGACAGCGTAGATAAAGAGTACATCACGCTTCGTGATATGAAATTAAAATGACTTTCAGCCGTCCTCGACTTAGTTCGATGGCGGCTGAAGCTGTTATGTATTATTTCGGACTGCTGCTGTATTTCAGCTTTGTTGCAAGGCCTCCTCTTATGTGGCGTTCATCCTTGTTTTTCTGAAGCACCTCCCTGACTTTTTTTGCAAGGACAGGATCGGCTTTAGCAAGTCTTACGGTCACATCCTGGTGAACCGTGCTTTTGCTGATTCCGTATACTTTTGCCGTACTTCTTACCGTTGCGTTGTTATCTATTATATATTCTCCGAGTATAACACATCTTTCACATTTTGTTTCCGGTATCATTCCGGTGTTCACAGTATCGCCCCTTTCGTATTGAAGACGCAGAACAATTTCCTGCGTTTTCCGTTTGCTAAGAATATATGCTGAAAAGGGCGTAAATATAACATTGAGTCTTTTACAGAAACACCGCCGATAAGGATAAGCCGCCGTTTTTCTGAGAATGATACGGTATCAGTTCTGACAATAAAAACGCCCTGCGGTACGGTTCAATGCCGTACCGCAAAGCGCCTTATGCGTTGTCTGCTCCGATAAACCGGGTAATTTGTTAATTGTTTATCTCACGATGATTATTGTTTGTTTCCAATACTTCGTTTTGTCTGAAGAAAAGCGAAATACACCAGATAGCAGCCAGCGCAACCAAGATATAAAGGATTCTGCTTACTACCGAAGCACTTCCGCCGAATGCCCATGCGATGACATCAAACTGAAAAAGTCCTACAAGTCCCCAGTTGAGTCCGCCGACGAGCAGTATAAAAAGAGCTATCCTGTCCATCATAAATTTGCCTACCGTCCTTCCGTATAGATGAATGCATACAGTTTTCTTACGCACTCTTATATTATTATCAACGCAAAAATTTGATATATTCATATGCAATATTAACAAAATTGCGACTTAGTCTGGACAAATTTACGGCAATTTCACAAAACGGTAAAAAAACGAAAAAAAGTGTTGACAAACTGCTGCCATTCGTGTATAATATAATACTGTCAGGTGGAGAGAAAAACTCAAAACCTTTTATGTGGAAGCTTAGCTCAGCTGGGAGAGCATCTGCCTTACAAGCAGAGGGTCATAGGTT
>JAEDNF010000152.1 GCA_016302655.1 Oscillospiraceae bacterium
TACTTACACCTCATTCTTCATTTTGTAACATTGAATTGAGCTATCCTATTACTATTATAACAATTCTGTAGAGGATAGTCAAGGAACATTTGAAAAAGCGGATAATCCTTGGACTGACGATTATTTCTTGCATAACAAACCCGCCCTCCCGGATATCCGAAAGGGCGGTAAAATTAGTATAATTTTGTGGTGTTGCCCACTTATATCATGCCTCAAAGATTGGCTCTGTTAAGCCATTCTCATAGGGGGTGGGCAACAAAAAACCTTACTTCTTGAAACTTTCCTCAACCGCAACTGCGCAAGCAACAGTAGCACCAACCATGGGGTTGTTGCCCATACCGATAAGTCCCATCATCTCAACGTGAGCAGGAACAGAAGAAGAACCTGCAAACTGAGCGTCAGAGTGCATACGGCCCATTGTATCTGTCATACCGTATGAAGCGGGGCCTGCTGCCATGTTATCGGGGTGGAGTGTACGGCCTGTACCGCCGCCGGAAGCAACTGAGAAGTACTTCTTGCCCTTTTCAACACATTCCTTCTTGTATGTGCCTGCAACGGGGTGCTGGAAACGGGTGGGGTTGGTGGAGTTACCTGTGATGGAAACGTCAACGCCTTCCTTCCACATGATAGCAACGCCTTCGGTTACATCGTTTGCACCGTAGCAGTTAACCTTTGAACGAAGACCGTCGGAGTAAGCCTTGCGGAATACTTCCTTAACTTCGCCTGTATAATAATCCATCTCAGTCTCAACATAAGTGAAGCCGTTGATACGAGCGATTATCTGAGCTGCGTCCTTGCCTAAACCGTTGAGGATAACACGCAGGGGTTCCTTACGAACCTTATTTGCCTTCTCGGCAATACCGATAGCGCCCTCTGCAGCTGCGAATGACTCGTGGCCTGCGAGGAAGCAGAAGCACTTTGTATCTTCTTCAAGAAGCATCTTGCCTAAGTTGCCGTGACCGAGACCAACCTTACGCTGATCTGCAACGGAACCGGGGATGCAGAACGCCTGTAAGCCTTCGCCTATTGCAGCGGCAGCGTCAGCGGCTCTTGTGCAGCCCTTCTTTATAGCAATAGCACAGCCTACTGTGTAAGCCCACTTTGCGTTCTCAAAGCAGATAGGCTGAATGCCTTCAACGAGCTTGTAAATATCAAGGCCCTTAGCCTTGCAGATCTCAGCACACTCTTCGATAGAGCCGATACCGTAGTTCTTTAAAACAGCGAGAATCTGGGGTTCGCGTCTGTCGTATGATTCAAATAAAGCCATTGTTTTGTCCTCCTTACTGCTTTCTGGGATCGATGATCTTAACAGCATCGTTTACACGGCCGTACTGACCCTGTGCCTTTTCAAATGCTGTGTTTGCATCGTCGCCGTTCTTGATGAATTCCATCATCTTACCGAAGTTAACGAACTTATAGCCGATGATCTCATCATCTTCGTTAAGAGCAAGTCCTGTAACATAACCGTCTGTCATCTCAAGATAACGAGGGCCCTTCTTAAGAGTACCGTACATTGTACCTACCTGAGAACGAAGTCCCTTACCGAGATCCTCAAGACCTGCACCGATAGCAAGACCGTCCTCGGAGAATGCACTCTGGCTTCTGCCGTATACGATCTGGAGGAACAGCTCTCTCATAGCTGTGTTGATAGCGTCGCAAACGAGGTCTGTGTTAAGAGCTTCAAGAATGGTTCTGCCGGGAAGAATCTCAGCAGCCATAGCAGCGGAATGAGTCATACCCGAACAGCCGATAGTCTCAACGAGTGCCTCCTGTATAATTCCTTCCTTAACATTGAGGGACAGCTTACATGTACCCTGCTGAGGTGCACACCAGCCGATACCGTGTGTAAAACCGGAAATATCCTTGATTTCCTTGGCCTTAACCCACTTTGCTTCTTCCGGAATGGGAGCTGCGCCGTGCGCTACGCCCTGCTTCACGGGACACATAGTTTCAACTTCATGTGAATAAGTCATAACAGTTGTAGACTCCTTTCAAAATTTCGTGCCGGAAACTTGTCCCGGACACCGGTATTTCTTTGCCGGGTCTGACCCGAACATACAAATATATTATATACTATTCCTTTGATATTTTCAAGAGATTTCATCAAATTTTTATATCTGCCATTCTGCAGCTGAATTATTCTGCCATAAAATACTTCTTTTGGCAGTTTTGCATAGCGGAAATTTAAAAGTAAGCCTGTACGGCAGTTATGACGACTGCTGTACTGGTACTGTCAAAAAAACGTACGCATTTACTTTTTGTGGCTACTTTTCGTTTGATGTCTTGTGTATGCCTTAAAATGCGTTTTACGGTTGACATTCAAGGATAATTTATGTATAATTAAATTATCTGCCGCAGAGCTTCAGGCTTATGCGGTTTTTAGCGTGAAAACGCATTAAGAAAGGCACGGAAATACAATATGCAGAATAAAATATTGTTTACAGCTCCCGGAGAGTTTGATAAATGGGAGCAGCAATGCCAGCCTATAGGAAACGGCTATATGGGAGCCAGTTTTTTCGGCGGCATAGCAAAGGAAAAGATCGTTCTTAATGAAAAGACGCTCTGGGCAGGCGGCCCTTCGGAAAGCCGTCCCGACTACAACAGCGGTATTATAGATGGAAGCTATCAGTATGTAAAGCAGGTTCAGCAGCTTCTTCATGACGGCAAGTATAACGAGGCGGTTGCTCTTCTGCCGCATCTCACCGGCGCAACAGACGGCTTCGGCGCATATCAGCTGTTATGCGACCTGATGCTGACTTTCTCGAATATAGATGAGACTCTTGTAACCGACTATAGAAGAACGCTTGACCTTGACAACTCGATTTATACTTCGCAGTTCACATATCAGGGCGCTGTACATAAAAGAGAGGCTTTTGCAAACTACCCGTCAAATGTTATCTGCATAAAGCTCAGCTCCGATATGCCGAGAAGAATATGCGTAAGACTCTCGCTTGACAATCTCCAGTGCGGAAGCGTCAGAGCAAACGGCGATACGCTTACATACGAAGGCGCATTATGGGATAACGGACTGCGTTACTGTACCGTATTCAAGGTTGTTAACAAGGGCGGCGAACTTATTGATTCCGAAGACAGCATAATGGTAGAACACGCCGACGAGGTAACTATATATCTTACTGCTTCTACCGACTATTCGCCAAAGTATCCCACATTCAGAACAGGTATTGATCCCTCTTCATCGGTGGGCAAGCGCATAGAAAATGCTGTAAGCAAAGGCTTTGACGCACTTTACGAAGAACATCTTGCCGACTATAAGGCTATGTTTGACAGAGTAAGCCTCAAGATAAACGAAGACTACGACGATGTTATTCCTTGCGATAAGCTGATAAATGACTATAAGGAAAGCGGTTCCAGAAGCATTGCTAACCGTCTTGAAACGCTGTACTTCCAGTTCGGACGGTATATGCTGATAAGCTCGTCAAGAGCAGGCTCGCTTCCTGCAAACCTTCAGGGCGTGTGGAACGAGACAAACTGCCCTCCGTGGTGCTGTGATTATCATATAAATGTTAACCTGCAGATGAACTACTGGGGAGCGTACAATACAAACCTTAGCGAAACAGTACCCCCTCTTGTCGATTTTCTTGACAGTATGCGTCCCTCGGGAAGAAAGTCCGCAGAAGCATATTACGGCATAAAATCCGATGACGAGCATCCCGAAAACGGCTGGTGCGCTCATACGCAAAGCACGCCTTTCGGCTGGACTGCTCCGGGCTGGGACTTCTACTGGGGCTGGTCTACCGCCGCAGTAGCATGGCTGATGCAGAACATATATGAGTATTACGAATTTACCGGTGACAAGGAGTATTTCTCAGAGCACATATACCCCATTATGCGTGAAAGCGTACGCTTCTATACTCAGTGGCTGATATATGATGATAAGCAGGATAGGCTCGTTTCAACACCGACCTATTCTCCCGAGCACGGTCCCGTTACTATCGGCAACACTTATGAGCAAAGCCTTATTGAACAGCTGTACTGCGACTTTATCACGGCAAGCGAAGTGCTCGGATGCGATGAGGAACTCAGAAATATCGTAAAAGAACAACTTCCCATGCTAAAACCCTACAGCGTAAGCAAAAAGACAGGTCTGTTAAAGGAATGGTTTGAAGAGGACGATGACAACTTCGACCACAGCAAGACTCAGAAGAATCACCGCCATATATCCCACCTGCTTGGACTCTATCCCGGTAAGGCTATAAGCTCCAATACCCCTGAGCTTATGAAAGCGGCAATAAACACGCTCAATGACCGAGGAGATGAATCTACCGGCTGGGCAAGAGCTTACAAGCTCAATCTCTGGGCAAGAGTAAAGGACGGCAACAGAGCATATTCTATACTTCAGGGACTTCTCAGAGGCTGTACTTTTGATAATCTTTTCGACTTCCACCCTCCCTTCCAGCTTGACGGAAACTTCGGCGGCAGTGCCGGTATTGCAGAAATGCTGATACAGAGCCACGAGGGATACATCGAGCTTCTTCCTGCCGCACCTGATGCCTGGAGGAACGGAAGCTTCAAGGGACTTTGTGCAAGACACGGTTTTGTAGTAGATGCAAAATGGGAAAACTTCAAGACTACGGCAGTATCAATAACCTCAAAGGTCGGAGGCGTATGCAATATAAAGACCGACTGTGCCGCTGTACTTTGCGAGGGACGATCTGTACCTATTAT
>JAEDNF010000153.1 GCA_016302655.1 Oscillospiraceae bacterium
TTTCCCGACCTACTCCCTTAGCAGGGGAGCCCCTTCACCACTTGGGTATTTCTGCGTGGCTGAAATTTTTCATATTAATACTAATGGTGCCGCTGATCGGACTTGAACCGATACGGTATTGCTACCGAGGGATTTTAAGTCCCTTGTGTCTGCCTATTCCACCACAGCGGCATGGTGTTGTTTTCGGCGATTAACCTTGATATATTATACACTTATTTTTTGCTCTTGTCAATAGCTTTTCAAAATTTTTATAATTATTTTTCGAGCATAAAACCTTGCTATTTTTTTCGTAATAGTGTACAATATAATTTAGATTCTAAATCGGGAATCGGGAAATATAATTCTCTTATCTTTTTTGAAAGGGGAGTACCAATGAGGATAGCTCTTTTTACAGAAACATATCTTCCCAGCATAAATGGTGTTGTTACCCATGTAAAAACTCTTAAAGAAGGTCTTGAAGCGCTCGGACATACGGTTATGGTAGTAACTGCCGATTCACGCGTAAACAATCATGTTATAGCCGATGATGTTATGTACTGTCCCGCAGTTAAGCTCAAGAAAATATATAATTATGATATCGCACCTCCAATCAGCAAGGAGCGTCTTGATAAACTGAGAAATTTTGCTCCGGATATCATACATATCCATAATGAGTTCGGAGTAGGCATATCGGGTGTTCTTATTGCACGGTCTCTCAAAGTGCCGCTTGTATACACCCTTCATACCATGTATGATGATTATGTTTATTATGTTGCAAAGACTCAGGCTTTCGGCAAGGTCGTTACCTCTGCAAGCCATCTTTACGCAAAGATACTCGCTTCGACCGCTTCTGCTATAACCGGTCCTTCCGCTAAGGTTTCCGAATATTTCAAAGCCTGCGGTGTTAAAAAGAAGGTTCATGTTATACCAAATTCTGTAGAGCTCGATGTATTCAATCCCGAATGTGTTGACAAGCAGGCTGCCCTTGAACTTCGAAGAAAATTCGGCTTTGCAGATGATGATATGGTCTACTGCTTCTGCGGCAGACTCGGAAAAGAAAAGAATGTCACTCTTCTGCTTGAATACTGGGCGGCTCATGTAAAACAGGAAGATAAAATAAAACTGTTTATTCTCGGCGACGGACCTTTACACGAACAGCATTGCAAAGAAGCCGAATCTTTAGGTATATCCGATATGGTCAAATTTGCTGGCAGAGTAGAGCATCCCGATCTTCCTGCGTATTACGCTTGCTGTGACGCTTATATCACAGCCTCGCTCTCGGATACCTGTTCTATATCCATGCTTGAGGGTATGGCTATGCATCTGCCTGTACTCAGCCTTAAGGATGAGCTTAATGAAGGACAGGTTGTTGACGGCGTTAACGGATATAATTTCACTAACGCCGAAGAAATGTACGAGCTTCTTAAAAAGCTCCGTGATATGCCAAAGGACAAGCTTCACGAGTTCGGCGCCCGTACCCGTGAATCTATAAAGACATCCGGCGCTATTCGCCTTGCAAACGATTTGCTTGATGTATATAAAGAAGCTATCGGTGTGTACGAAAAGAAAAAGACAAAGAAGCGCAAACTCAAAAAGCGTTATCGTAAGATCAGAAGAATGTATGCTCCGCGAAATAAGTATTCTATAAAAAAATGATTCTGTTTTATGGCGGAGTTTAGCTTTAAAAGATATACGGCAGCTGCAGCATATTTGCTCGTGCTGCCCGTTTTCTTTACGGGAGGATAAATGTCACAGCTTGATATCAAATTCTTTAGTGAGTCGCTTAACCGTTATACTTCGTTTTCAATGTACATACCCGATGATAAACGAAACTACGGTGGCTGCTATGATAAAAGCACTATGAAAACGCTGTTTTTATTGCACGGTTATGCAGGCGACTATTCAAACTGGATGCCTTTGCAAATAAGCGAGAAGCTGAATTTTTCGGTTGTTATTCCAAACGGTGAAAATTCATTCTGGCTTGACAGAATGTCAACAGGGCATAAGTACTGTACTTTTGTAGGTTCAGAGCTTGTTAATTATGTGAGAAAAACATTCGGTCTTGCATTGTCGGCAGAAGATACTGCTATTATGGGCTATTCTATGGGTGGATTCGGTGCTCTTCATACGGCGCTTGCTTATCCCGAAACCTTCGGCAAGGTTGCCGCACTTTCTTCTGCGCTCATTCTCTATTCCGTTGCCGAGATGAAACCCGGAGATGACAACGGCATAGCGAATTATGATTACTACCGTGAATGCTTCGGTGAGCTGAAAAATCTGATTCAGAGCGACAACAACCCCGAAACGCTTGTTAAAAGACTTCTTGGGCAAAAATCTACCCTTCCCGAAATATATATGGCGTGCGGAACAGACGATTTTCTTCTTGAAAATAACAGGCAATTCCACGATTTTCTGTTGTCCTGCGGTGTAAACCACACTTATATTGAAAGCAAGGGTACGCACGATATGGCATTCTGGAACGAATACGCAGTTAAATTTGCCGAAGAGATGTTCGGCTAAGCCTTTATCACAATAATATATGCACCTTAATTATAACGCTTAATTAAGGTGCATATCTTTTTTACTGTATAGGTGTATTAATTTTCGTCAGATATCTTCCATCTGCTTGCCGAAATACATTGCAGCAGCTTCTACAAGTGCTTTTGTCTTTTCGTTTACGGTGGAGTTATCTTTATCGGACAGCATAATAACGGCACCGTTGACATCGCCGTCTACCATAATCGGAGCGCAGGCTACCGCAAATCTGTCAACGCCCTCTATAGGATTCATCTTCACTCCGTCGGCAGTCCTGAACAGCGATTTTCTTTGCTCGATAAGATCTTCAAGCGAACTTGACAGCCTTCGTTCAAGAACTTCTTTTTTCTGTATGCCCGAAGCCGCAACCACATGATCTCTGTCACATATAACGATAGGCATACCGCCAACTTTGTAAAGCACATCGGCATACTGACCTGCAGAACCCGAGATTTCACCTACGGGAGAATATTTTCTGAATATTACCTCCCCGTCTACGCTTGTATATATTTCAAGCGGAGTGCCTTCTCTGATTCTCATTGTTCGCCTTATTTCTTTCGGAATAACGACTCTTCCGAGATCGTCTATCCTTCTTACAATTCCTGTTGCTTTCATTTTTATATTGTCATTCCTTTCTGAAATAAGCTATATTTGCGTTTGCAAACATATTATTCCTTGAGAAAGGTTTGATATTCGTTTTTTGATAAATTTTGATATAATCCGATGAAAATCGATATATATGCGGCCTTTTCTTAAATCAATAACTCTGTTGTTCGTTATTCACAAATGTTGATTTTAATTAAGAAATGTTGTATAATAACCTATGACTCAGTAAAAAGGGAGGAATTGCTTTGACTGCCGATGAAGAATATATGACCGTCTGTATTGAGCTTGCGAAAAAAGCGGCTCAGCTCGGCGAATGTCCTGTCGGAGCTATCGTTGTTGATAGTGACGGAAATATCATAGGCAGCGGCTATAACCGCCGTGAGACAGACAATTCTCCGATTGCACACGCAGAGATACTTGCTATAGAGCAAGCCGCTAAAGCGCTTGGCTCGTGGCGGCTAAACGATTGTACGCTTTATGTCACACTTGAGCCCTGCCCGATGTGTGCAGGCGCTGTTATCAATTCTCGGCTTAAACGGCTTGTATACGGCGCATTTGATGAAAAAGGCGGGGCTTGCGCCTCGCTCATTAACATATTTGAATTGCCGTTTAATCATAAACCTATGGTCAGAAGCAGAATACTTATCGATGAATGTTCATCGCTTATGACAAACTTCTTCAAAGCTTTACGCTGACTTGTCTAATGCTGAAACCGCATTCTTGTACAGTTTATTGAATACTATTGCAAATGCGGTAGTTACAGCTGCTGTGAAGGCTATAACAGTAATCAGTTTTTTCATATTTAATCTCTTTCTCAGTCGGTGTTTATTTTTTCAATACGCTTTTCGGAGTTCTTGATCAGGCTCAGAAGTGCTGTGCCTTGCTTGTCGTAATCTTCTTCGATAGAATTAGTAGTGATTGACAGTGCATTTTGTGTATTGCTTTCATTTGCCGCAACCGCTGAACCTACATCAAGGCAGATAGCCGAGTCGATCAGCTGAAGCGCGTTTGTCTGAGAGATCCCGAACAGCTGTTCGTCATTTTTGCTGTTGGATGAATAAGTAATTCTGAAAGCTTTATATACAGACAGCATAAGCATAGAAGCTATAGACTTGCTGAGCTTTGACGACTTGATTTTCTGAAGCAGAGAGAAAATAACTTCAATGCTGTTAGTTATCAGTTTCTTATTAAGAACAAGAATCAGATCGCCGCTTCTTGAATCAGCCTTTGAGTTTGTGTTTCCCTCGGGGATATCGCTCTCGGTTATAATTCCTCCGTTTGATACGGGAGAACGGCCGAGCAGATAGTCGGTGGATACATTGTAATAGTCTGCGGCTTTAATTAGAAAGCTCAGACCGCATTCACGCTTTCCTTTTTCATAATGGGAGAGCAGTGCCTGCGCTATGCCCAGATCCTGTGCGACCTGCTTTTGTGACAGTCCACGCTCTTTACGGAGCAGGGATAATATCCGCGGGAAATCGGTGTTCATTCTTTGACCTCACTTATTCTGACAATATTCACAAAGTATATTATAACGGAGTTATTCCCGGATGTAAAGCGTGA
>JAEDNF010000154.1 GCA_016302655.1 Oscillospiraceae bacterium
ACTGCCGCCGAACAGGTGATAATTCCGGGCTTGAAACTTATCTTTTCTTCAAGCGCCGATACCGACATAACTGCGGCTATCAGCAAAGGCATATACAGCCACCTTGCATAATATGCGCTGTTGAGAGCCGAAAAAAGCTGATTCAATACAGGAACAAACGCCATTACACAGCAGATTGTGAGCAATGCGGTCTGCCATGATTTTTTCTTTGCCCACGCAAAGGATATAACGCCTGCCGCCGAAAAAAGCGGAAGATACGCCGCTATCGAAGCACTGAGATTTCCGAACGGATAAACTTTGTCTACCGATGGAAACAGTGAAGTGAAGAAGAACGGATCGGGTACCATAAATGCGCTTTGAATAAGCTTCAGATAATTAAATCCGTCGCTGTATATGAGCATATCCGAAAAATCTATTATGCCCATAGCCTTTGAGCTTGCGGAAAGGTACAGCAATACAGGCAGAAGGAATATAAAAGACATTGCAAAGCCTATCACAGCCTCGAATGCAACCGCTGACAGCTTTTTAATCAGAGCCTTAAGATTCTTATTGAAGAAGCGGACAAAGAAATAGATTACGCAGAATACCGCCTGACCTGCAAAGAAATAATAATTAAGAAGCGCCATAAGGCAAACGGTCAGGGCAAAAACGCATCTGCGCTTATTTTCGCACAGTTCTTCCATTGCAATGAGAAGCAAAGGGAAAAGCGCAATTATATCAATGAAATGAAATATCTGATTATATGCGGTGAATGAAGAAAACATATAAATTATGCCTGCTATAACGGCATAATGTTTATTCTTCACAAAGCGCTTTGCATAAAAAAACGCAAGACAGCTTCCGGTGCCGTATTTCAGCGCAGTTACAAAGGGCATTGCGTAAATTATAGTGTTTCTCGGAATGATCAAATAGATAATAGAAAAAGGGCTGAAGAGATTATAATAAGCATAATCGCCCAGAAACTGTGAGCCGAGTCCGCTTGACCAATCCCAGCAGACATTTCCCGATAACAAGCAGTCTCTTATATGATATGTAAACGGTATAGACTGTGAGCTGTAGTCGCCCATAAAAGTCAGAATACCGCCGTCATTAATAAGAATCGGTAATATAATAACAATATAAAGGAAAAAGCCAATAAGAAACGATATAGTTCCTCCGTTTGAAAGGAACTTCTTTATTTTATCGGACATAATGCCTCCGTTTTTCTATAAACAAAAAGGCAGCAGAGCCAATAAGACCCTACTGCCGCAATGTTTGCGTCTACAAGCAATTACGCTTCTTTGCGAGCGATAACTTCCTTACCCTTGTAACATCCGCAATTGCCGCATACTCTGTGAGGGAGCTTTAACTCGCCGCACTGAGGGCAACGTGAGAATGCAGGTGCGGATAGCTTCCATACCTGTGAACGTCTCTTGTCTCTTCTTGCCTTCGATACTTTTCTCTTTGGAACTGCCATTTTAGCACCCCCCTCTGATGTTCATTATCTCAAAATCAGCCATTTTTATAAGGCTCAAGTTAACACGAGTGATATTATACTACAAAAATCAAAATTTGTCAACACTTATTTGAGATATTTTTTAATATTTTCGGTGAGGTCAGATACTTCAGCCGAAATAGTGAATGTAACATTTGTGCTCTCGCCGCTTACTGCCGCAATCTTGTCAAACATAGCGCCGATCTTTTCCATATCTCTGCCGCAGATTCTGAGTATACCGTCAACAAATATATCGGTGCAATCGTAGTCGGATGCGAGAATACCTGCGATAAAGCCTGCCATCTCATCATAATTTGAAATCTTGTAATCTTCAATGTTTACAAGACGAACCTTATGATAAATGTCTATGTTGAGCGAAGAGCCAAGCTGTACTGCTACAACATTGCCCTTGCTTGCCTGTTCTGCATCGTGGATAGCACTTATAAGTAACTTTGTTTTACCGGTTCCCTTTTTACCTGCTATAAGTTTAATCATTGTGAAGTCCTCCGTATTTTTACGGCAGAGCCGCCGTTTAATATAATAAAAATCTATTGCTGTATAAGCCGTTACTCGCTTCGGCCGGCAACGGCTTTAAGCAATACGATTTATTATCCTTAGCCTATTTTTGCTTCGAGGGCAGCCTTGGCGTCCTCGTAGCCGGGCTTGCCCAGAAGAGCAAACATATTCTTCTTGTAGCTTTCAACGCCGGGCTGGTTGAACGGATTAACACCGAGCAGATAGCCTGATACTGCGCAAGCCTTTTCAAAGAAGTAAATAAGATAGCCGAGCTCGCTCTCGTTTACTTCGGGCATCTCAAGCACCATATTGGGCGTACCGCCCTCTGTGTGTGCTATGATAGTGCCTTCGTAAGCCTTCTGATTTACGACCGACATATTCTGATTTGACAGGAAGTTCAGTCCGTCGCCGTTTGTCGCATCGTTCTTCAGGAAGAAATCCTTCTGTGGCTTTGCAATGTGAACAACCGTTTCAAACAGTATATTCGAGCCGTCCTGTATGAACTGACCGAGAGAATGAAGGTCGGTGGAGAATGTTGCGGATGAGGGGAATAAGCCCTTGCCGTCCTTACCCTCGCTCTCGCCGAAAAGCTGCTTGAACCATTCGTTCATCATAGCAAATGAATTTTCATAAGCCACAAGCATCTCAACCTTGTAGCCCTTATTATAAAGTATGTTGCGAAGTGCAGCGTACTTGTAGCAATCGTTCTTTTCGATATCGCAAACAGAGAAGTCTTCTCTTGCCTTTGCCGCGCCCTGCATAAGTGCGTCGATATCGCAACCTGCACAGGCGATCGGGAGCAGACCTACCGCAGTAAGTACCGAGAAGCGTCCGCCTACATCATCGGGAATGACAAATGTCTCATATCCTTCGGCGTCGGCAAGCTCTTTAAGAGTACCTCTTGCCTTGTCGGTAGTTGCATATATTCTGCCCTTTGCGCCCTCCTTGCCGTACTTTTCTTCGAGCATCTCTCTGAATACTCTGAATGCAAGCGCAGGCTCGGTGGTAGTGCCGGACTTGGAAATAATATTTACAGAGAAGTCCTTATCTTTTACAAGCTCGATAACCTCGTTAAGATATGTGGGGCTGATGCTGTTTCCTGCAAAGAATATCTTGGGGGTATCCTTGCAAAGAGAGTTGTAAAGCGAGCTTCTGAGCAGCTCTATAGCGGCTCTTGCGCCGAGATATGAACCGCCGATACCGATAACTATCAGCACCTCGCTGTCGGATTTTATCTTGGCTGCAGCCTTCTTTATCCTTTCAAACTCTTCCTTGTCATAATTTACGGGAAGGTCTACCCAACCTAAAAAGTCATTGCCGAGACCGTTCTTATTTACAATCATCTCATGAGCCGCTTTTACCATAGGCTCCATGCCCTTAAGCTCGTCGGCGTTTACTGCGCCCTTAAGGTACTTATCGTTAAGTGTAACTGCCATACTTATTATCTCCTTTATACTTTCCACACACAAATTATAAAGAAGCGGCGCACATAAACTTATCTGTCTGCAGTTCCGCCCTTTATATAGTTCTATTATAGCGAAATCCCGAAGGTTTTTCAAGATGTTTTACAGAGAACTGACACTTTTGTCTAAATCAACAAAATAATTTCCCGATATTTGTGCAAAATTAATATATATTCGACACATTTCGCACAATGGCGAAAAACATTCACAGGCTGAACAGGCTCTGGAGCATTATCCTGAGAGACGACAAAAAGTTTAGCTCTTCTATTTCGCTCGTGGTCACTATTTCTCCGTAAAAAAGCTCTTCACCGTCAAGAGCGGCTCTGAGCTCTCCGACCTTCATTCCGTAGGCTACGGGTGCGGTCAAAGCTTCAACCGTACTGCTTGAATATTCTATCCTTTTTGAACTGCCTTTAGGGATAACTATTGTAGCAAGCCGCTTAACACGCACATCTACCTGTTTTCCGAGTCCCTCGGTGACGGGTATTGGCGGCAGCATATCTGCGCTTACCGCAATGCGAAATACTTCAAATCCTGCAAAGCCGTAATCAAGCAAAGAGGTGCAGGCGGCAAAACGCTGTTCGCTTTCTTTACAGCCTAAAGCGACTGCACAAAGCGTCATATCACCTCGCTTTGCCCATACGCTGAGGCAACAGCCGGCTTTGTCGGTCGTTCCGGTTTTTCCGCCGATAATGCCGTTGTATCTTTGCATCAGCTTGTTTGTATTAAGCAGCTGAGTCTGTCTTTCTCCCTCACGGACATAATCAAGTCGGGTGGAGTAAAACTCGTTGTAGCAGTCATAACGGGCAACTGCGGCGCTCAGTATTGCGGTATCATAGGCAGAGGTATAATGATTATCCGAGTCGAAGCCTACGCAGTTTTCGTAGTGAGTATCCGTCATTCCGAGTTCCTGCGCCCTTTTATTCATACGGCTAACAAAAGCCTCCTCCGTACCCGAGATATGCTCGCAGACCGCCACGCAGGCATCATTTGCGGAGGCGATAACAACCGACCTTATAAGGTCATACGCCGACATCTCCTCGCCGATATTCAGCCATATAACCGAGCCGTCCATAGCGTTTGCACGGGCGGTGGCTGTTATGACGGTGTCATAATCAAAGCTCCCCTTCTCCATTTCCTCCGCCCAGATAAGAAGGCACATCAGCTTTGTAACAGAAGCCATAGGAAGCCGCTT
>JAEDNF010000155.1 GCA_016302655.1 Oscillospiraceae bacterium
CGGAAAACATCATTTTGCTCAAGCAACCTTACAGGAAGTCCGTTATTTACTTCCGCAACAAACTCCGATTTCTTATCTTTACAGTAAAACAGACACAGCTCTTTTTTTGCCCTTGTCATAGCAACATAAAACAGCCGCCGCTCCTCTTCATACGCTCTTATCGATTCATTGTCTTTCTGCTGTTCTTTGGTAGTCTGAGGTAAAACTCCGTCAATTACATCGACTATATATACGCAGTCATATTCAAGTCCTTTGCTTGAATGGATAGTAGACAGCGTGAAAAGGCAGTTTTCGTCATCGATATGCTCTGTCATTATAGCGTTAAGCTCGCCGAGCCTGTCAATAAGCTCGTAAATATTGCCGACATTTCTTGCAAGCAGCAGTAATATTTCAAATTTAGAAGCGTCAAGGCCGTTTCTTTGCATATATTCGCCGTAGCCCATTTCAAAGCGGATAGTATTCAGTGCCTGCGTTGCGGACATTTCTTTTATCTGCTCCGACTGCGCTTTGATCTGCCTTACGATTTTCTCCTGATTGCCGCTAAGCTGTATATCCTGTCCGAGCAATGCCGAAAACACCGATATGTTGTTAACCTTACTTGATTTACAGGCATTCTCAGCAATTTCCTTAGTGATAAAAAGTCCCAGCTTGTAGTAAATCTGCATAAAGCTTTCCGTGTCCGAAGGATCCTTTGAAAAGCGGACGATATTGCAGATATCCGACACAAGACGATATGTGAAAAATGTTCTTTCTCCGCTTCTGATACGGTATGCCGTGTTGCTCCTTTCAAGCAAATCGACAAGTACGACTGCGCTGTCGTTGTTGCGGAACAGCACGGCAGTCTGTTTTCCGGTCTTCTTTGCCTGCTCACGGATAAAATCAAACTGAGCCGCCCTGTTTGCACACATAACAACCTTTACGGGTTGACCGCTGTCATTGACAGCCACCATTTCTTTTTTCCGCCTGAAAAGGTTATTGCTGACAAAGTCGTTTGCGGTTCTTATTATCTCGGGTGTGGAACGGAAGTTATGCTCCATTAACAGCACATTTGCCTTTTTATAGGTCTGCTCAAAATCCGCAAGTGCGTCGGGATACGCACCTCTGAACGCATATATGCTCTGATCCTCATCTCCGACCATAAAAACATTTCCGTTTTCCTTTGCAAGCAGTCTTATTATTTCGTGCTGTATCTTTGAGGTATCCTGTGCTTCGTCAACGCATATATATCTGAATCTGTCGGTGTATTCCTTACGCAGTTCGGTGCAGTTTCTCAGCATTTGGAGCGCCGTTACCATCTGATCGTCATAATCCATCCTGCCCGATGATTCTAACGCCTGACAGTACTGCTTATACACCTTCAGCATATCATAGCCGTCTGCTTTTATAAGAGCTATTTCTTCATCGGACAGCATCATATTCTTGGCGTATGTTATTGCCGCGCCGATATCGTTAACGGTCATCGCATCCGCATACTCTCCGGTAAGCTGTCTGTATATATCCCCGATAAGCTTTTTGCGGTCGCCCTCTTTGCTCATAAGACAGGGTATATTCTCTCTGCCGTAAAGCTCGCCGTACCTGTCTATGACTTTGGCGGAAAAGCCGTTTATCGTTCTTATCTCCGGTATACCTGTTTTCTGTTCGCCGAACATAGCAGAAAAACGGTGCTTCAGCTCAGCCGCCGCAGCCCTTGTATATGTCACCGCAAGTATGTTTTCGGCTCTTATCCCGCACACGCACAGCATATATCCAAGTCTTGCAATAAGTACGGTCGTCTTGCCGCTTCCCGGTACTGCAAGCAAAAGCGTTGCACCGTCCGATGTAACTACCGCTTGTCTTTGTGCGTCGGTCATATTACGGGTATATCTTTCGGTAAATTCTTTCTCGGTCATATTTTTCCGCCTTTCTGATATCTTTAGTATAGCATATAGCGGGCATAAATGCAAAGCAAAAAGAAAGCCTCTCCCGACTATTCATCGGGAAAGGCTCTGTTGTTCATTTAATTGTACCTGTATTACAGATATAATTCCTGAAATTTATTCTCAGTTCTGCTGCATAAGAGCTCTGTAAGGATCAAGGAATGCTTCTACAGTTCCGAAATAAGCATCACGGAGCGATGTATAAGATTCGCCTGCCTTGAAGGGACCGCCGAGTATGCAGCCGTTGCCTTCAGCGTCGCCCTGCTGGAACAGAGTTGTCAGATCCGAAGAGAATCCGAAGCAATCGTCAAACAGGAATACAAACTTGTCGCCTGATGTATCCTTAAGATCCATTGAAATTTCATAAAGTTCTTCAGACATAGAGGCATGCTTCTTGTTAAGTCTGCGCTCTGCGTTGCACTCGGGGCAGGTTGCTAAAGTCTTGTCGGGTGTTGAAACGCCGCACTCGGGACATTTAGGATAGTAAAGATTTTCAGCGGTAGCCTCTGCCTTTGCCTGAGCGATTCTGTCGGGATCGATCTCGTTAAGACGGCAGATTTCCATATACTTGATTGCCGCTCTTATGTTCTGAGCGCCTGCAGGTACAAGGTAGCCGAATGTATCTGTATTCATATAATATGCGTCAGCCTGTGCGTCTCTGGGTATGGGCACGAATCTGATATCCTGATCGGGAGAACCAGCCTGTGCCGTTGTCCAGCCCCAGTCAAGACCGAATTCGGCAAATAATGTCTTTGTTTCTGTAAGGCATACGCTGGGATCTGCATACTCAGCATTTACCATGCCCTGATTTGCAAGGTCTGCAAGGAAGTCCTGACATCTCTGAATATTTGCGTCCTTCATATTGTTGATGATCTGCTTGTTCTCGCCGTCAACATCGATCATCTTTGTACCTGTTGATACAATGAAGGGCATTGCAACGAAGCCTGTAGGCATAATGCCGTAGTAATCGTCGCCGAGATTGCACCATTCGATCATTATATCCTTCCAGGTATCCCATGTCCAGTTGCCTTCCTGATAAAGCTCAAGGGGATCTTCCTTGATGCCTTCTTCTTCAAGGGCTGTCTGGCTGTAAATAAGTACAACGCCTGCGTTTACACGGTAAGGAACATAATA
The DNA here is from genome assembly GCA_016302655.1 of Oscillospiraceae bacterium. Taxonomy (GTDB): domain Bacteria; phylum Bacillota; class Clostridia; order Oscillospirales; family Ruminococcaceae; genus Ruminiclostridium_E. The sequence goes on from JAEDNF010000155.1 coordinate 3,051, forward strand.
GTGCTTGCCGCCGTAGTTAAAGCTCTCTATCATATTCTTTATACCCGACCATGTTTCGCTGTCAAAGTCGATATAACTGTCAAGTGATGTATAAAGGTTGTTTGCAACTCCGTGAGGATATGACTGCCACTCATAACGCACCATATCGGGTGAGTCAGAAGAAGCTACCAGCTGAGCGAGTCTTGTGAAGTACTCACCGGAAGTGGTTGACAAGAATTCAACCTTGTAGCCTGCGTCTTCAAATTTATCTACAATTTCCTTGTCATCGGTGTTCAGGTCATAATAGCCCAGCCATTTGAGCGTATCGCCGTTTGTGGGGGCCTCTATGATTTCACCGCCGGTTGTTGAAGTATCACCGCCGGTTGTTCCGCTTTCTGTTGTTCCGCTTTCATTTGTGCCGGATGTCGTACCGGACTGTGTTGTGCTTGTGTTGCCTCCTGATGTGGTGCTTGAATTGCACGCTGTGAGTACAGAAGCCGCCATAATAGCAGAAAGTGCACAAGCTGTTATTCTCTTTGAGAGTTTCATTTTTATCCTCCTTTTAAGATATACCGAAATGTATTCGTTTACATTCAGATGTTTTAATTATAACCGATTAAGCATAAAATTTCAATTCACTATTTCTACAGTTTATATAGCACTATTTTGGGTATATTGAACAAAAACAAAAGTAAAAAATAGTATAATATTCACCATTAGCTAACGGCTGTTTACTTTTTACTTTAAAATTAGCTAAATTGTTTTTTCAATAAATTCTGTGATTGTTCTCATAACATCCGTGCGGTTTCTTTCCTGCATAATGCTGTGCCGCATACCGTCAAACAGATGTAATTCAACCTTATAACCGCAGTTTTCAAGCTCATCGGCTTTTTGCTTTGCATACTGTCCGAACTGTCCCACAGTGTCCATAGTTCCGCTCATAATAAGCAGCGGCGGCTTTTTTGCTGCCTTGCTTAAATAGTTCTTCTGCTGAACCTGCGCCGCCAGTCTAAGAAAGCTTTTATAGAAACGGCAGCTGTACATAACATTCGTGTACGGCAGTTTTTCATAATAAAGCGCTCTTTCTATATCCGATGTCACCCAAGACACAGTGCATTTTTCCTCAAAAGGCTCTGCGACTCTGCCGAATACTTTCATAAATACATCCAAGCTGGGCGCATCATCGCCTCTGATTTCAGCCTCTTTGTCTATATCGCAAAGTAGCTCATCGGTATTCTCTATATACGGGCAACCCGTCATAATAACACCGTTATACAGATTTCCGCCATATTTGCCGAGTATATATTGCACCATCTGAGCGCCAAGACTATGCCCGAGCAAAAAAAGCGGAGTATCCGATGCGCTTGCCGTATTTTCCGAAAATTTATAACATTCATCTGCCGAAATCTGCAATATATCATCTATATCCGCCGCAAGCTTTGTTCTGCCGTGACAGCGGTACTCGCAAAGATAAACCGAGATACCTCTTTTTGTGAAATACTCCCCTGCCTGTTCATAATACTCGCTCATCTCACCGAGTCCGTGAATTATCTGAAGCTTTGCTTTTTCGTTATCGGCGAGCCAGCATTTGCAGTGCATACCGCCGAAAGT
>JAEDNF010000156.1 GCA_016302655.1 Oscillospiraceae bacterium
TGCGTGCACCGTAGGTAAGACCGGTTACCTGCGTAGGCGGCAGGAGCTTTGCCGTATAGTTATCCTTATAGTTGTAGCCGCACTTTGTGCAGGTATGAAGCGTGTAGCCCTCAGAATCAAGGGTGGGTTTTACTACTGTATTGGAATATGTATGATTTGTGCATTCTGCATTGACCGCAAATGCCTTGATTAAAATATTTCCGCCTCTGCTGTAACAGTCATTCCAATATGAACCGGTAGTAGAAATGAAGCTTTCGCCTTCAAGCACAGAAACCGTGTAGGTATCTCCGAGCAATGCCGTTGACGTAGTTGTTTCTAAATATGCATAGCCGGTTCCGTCGGGATCGGTATTTTTCAGTACGATTGAGAATTTCTCACCCTTAGAAACCTTCACTTCGCTGTCAAAGGTGCAGGAAAGGTATCCTCCGTATTCTGCGTTTACTGTCTTTGTAGCCGCCTTTGTTCCCGATGTCGGCACAGAGCCGTTTGTCAGTCCTGTATATACACTTACCTCAAGAACGTTTCCTTCATTGGTATAGAATGCCGCACCGTTCACTATCAAATCTTCTTCAGCTGTGAATATGTTAGAGGAATATATAGTATCACGACCGGTGTAATATGTCATCATGTAATGGTTTGAACCATCATAGCTGTAACATTTATCATAGTAATCATCTTCGCCTTCAACGGTAAAATCAAAAGCCGCAACAGTATTCGACAACGATTTGTCATAATATGACAGCCAGAAGTAGCCGCCGTTTCTGCTTGTCGAACCCCAGCTGTTCTTTATCAGCCATGCTCCGTCGCCCTCGGGCGCTGTCTTGAATGATGACGCAGGAATGCTGTCATCCCAGCCGACTATAGTAACATCATGATTTGTGGCGTTGCTATTGGGGCAGTAATAGTAGTATTCTCCGTTTGAATCGGACGACAAACATTCCGACTTAAGTTCACGGTAGCCGATAACCGCAGCGCCGTAATCCATTATCAACTGCTTAACATTATCATTGTCGGCATTCTTGTTGAGATTTGCTGTAATCATACCGGTAGCCTTTGCAATTCCCGAATCACGCAGTTCATAATACTCAGCCTCCGTGAAATCATAACCTGCAATAGAAGGTGTGCCGTAAGCGCTATAGGGAAACCGCTCGCTCTCAGCATAAGGACCGTAGTTGTTCATATACGCAAAGCCGACAAACTGATAATTACCTCCGGCTGAAAGATAATAAGTATCCTTGTCGGCGGTATATTTTCCGATATCCGCAGACATTCCCGGATGTCCGTACAAAGCGGGGTGGCTTGTCATGTAAGCTAACAGATTTTCCGATAAATCAATAGTCTGTGAAGTATATTTTTCGGGGAATTCTTTAATAAGCGAAGCCTCGCTTGCCGATGTTGCGGCAAACGCCCAGCAAACGCCCCAGCTTCCCTGATTTTTGACCGATGTTATGTATCCTTTATCGACCGAGCTGTAAGCAGAGGGTGCGGCGTACGCCGAAATCGAAACGGCAGCCGCCGTCATTGCGACAGCTGATGCGGCTAATATGGTTCTTAATACAATTTTCTTCATAATTCCTCCATTTATTGGGTGTTTGTTTTCCGTTTGCTCTTTGGGAAAGGGAGATACCCATACATTTCTTTAAAAACGCTCTCGAGCCATGATAGCTCATATCCGTCGGGTACCTTAATCATAGGTTTGCCGTTCTCATACGGAATGTCATAACGAATACTGTCAAAATTATGCTTTACAGCATCGATATTCTTGATAAGAAATCCGCTTTCATACAGCCCTCCAACTACTTTGCCGTTATAATAGACAACATATCCTCCCATCATTGCACGGGTGGTAACTCCGGCAATAAGTGAAATGTCATCAATAATCATACGATGATATTGCTTAATATCCATTGTTTGCCTTTCTGTTTTTCCAGTTTTATCCCACTTTATCCAATTATATCATCTTTGTATTAAAGAATCAACAGCTAAAACGATGAATTTACGGTTCTGTTTTTGGATGATTTGAATAAAAATCATTTTTTTCACAAAAAAGGCTTGTGTATTTTATCTAAATATGCTACAATATACTCAAGGTTAAAGGAGCTTCTCCCGAAACCTTGCGGCTATCAGCCGAATCCATTATTCACAGGCATTATTTGCCATGAAAGGAATGAACACAAATATGACAGTTAACATTACGGCTAAGAAGATTCAGATTTCGCAGGCGTTTACAGACTATGTAACGAAAAAGATCGAGTCTAAGCTCGACCGCTTCTTTACAGGCGACGCTGACTGCAAAGTGACGCTCACAGAGCAGAAAAACATGATCACCGCAGAAGTAACGGTGCGTACAGCCGGACTTATCTTCCGTTCAGAGCAGAAGGCCGCCGACAAGAACGACGCTTTTGACGCTTGCATAGACCGTATTATTAGACAGATACGCAAGAACAAGACCAAAGTTGAAAAGCAGATGCACAGCACATTTGTTGAGGCTTTTGACGACAGCGTTGAAGAGCAGGTAGACTTTGAGGTCGTTAAACATAAAAAGTTCAAGCTCCGTCCCATGTCTACCGACGAAGCTATACTCCAGATGAATATGCTCGGACATACATTCTTTATGTTCAAGAATGCAGAAACAGGCGCTGTCAATGTCGTTTACAAGCGTGATGATGACAACTACGCCGTACTCGAACCCGATGAAAACTGATTAATTGAATTTTAATCTATCCTGCCGTACATTCTTCCCTCCTCCCTGTATGATGTACGGCAGGATTTTTTAGGAGTAATTATGGAAAAGATTAAATGGGGTATAATGGCAACGGGAAACATTGCAGAAAAGCTTGCCGAAGCGATAAACTTCAGCGAGGGTTCTGAGCTTTATGCCGTTGCGTCCCGAAGCTGTGAAAAGGCAGAACAATTTGCCGCAAGATTCAGCGCCGTAAAGCATTACGGCAGTTATGAAGAACTTGCCAAGGACAGCGACATTGACATAATCTATATAGCCACGCCTATGGCACAGCATTATGAGAATGCCGCAATGTGCATAAAAAACGGCAGGAATGTGCTTTGCGAAAAAACAGTAACACTTGACTGCAAACAGTTTGACGAGCTGATAAAGCTTGCCAAAGAGCATAATGTTTTCTTTATGGAAGCTATGTGGATGAAATTTATCCCTGCATTTCGTCTTGCAAAGGAGTGGGTTTCACAAGGCAGGATAGGAACGGTCAAAGCTGTCCGTGCCGATTTGTCGTCGCTTTGCCCGTATGATCCCGACAACAGATTCTATGCGAAATCGCTCGGCGGAGGAAGTCTTCTTGATTTAGGCGTTTATCCTCTGACTTTTGCCTGTGAATTTCTCGGCTACAAGCCTGATGAAATTATAACAAACGCATATATCGGCGACAGCGGTGTTGACTACGACGCTTCCCTGCTGCTGAGATACAAAAACGGAAGCTTTGCCGACTCGCAGATAGGATTTGACTTTCTGAAAGAAAACAAAGCCTGCATTATCGGCGACAAAGGAAGTATTACCTTCGGCAACTGGTTTTTCTGTACAACGGAGCTTGTACTGCGTGACATATACGGAAATGTGGTTGAAGCACCCGAACTTAAGCACCTGTGCAACGGCTACGAATATGAGGTTATGGAAGTCGAACAGTGCCTGTCGGACGGCAGAAAGCAGAGCCTTATCAATCCTATTTGCGACACACGGGCGGTTCTTGAGATAATGGACTGTTGCAGAGCGCAATGGGGACTTGATTTTGACAAATAATATATGCCCATACCGGAATCCAACCGATATGGGCATTAATTTTATAGTGTTATTTTATCCAGCACTTCGCCGACTTTATCGTGTATCACCATATCCGCTTCGCTGTCAAAAGGCGTGGAACTCATATTTATAAGCACGAGGTTTTTCCCTTTGAAATAGCGGACAAATCCTGCCGCAGGATAAACGGTCAGCGATGTACCGCCGATTATCAGCGTGTCGCAGTTTTCTATTGCGGACAGCGCACCGTTAACCGTTGCATCGTCAAGGTTTTCACCGTACAGCACGACATCCGGCTTTATAAGTCCGCCGCATGAACAATGGGGTACGCCCTTTGACGCAAGGATATCTTCGGCGCTGTAGCTTTTGCCGCAGTCAAGGCAATAATTTCTGTGTACGCTTCCGTGAAGCTCGTATACCTTTTTGCTTCCTGCCGCCGAGTGTAGTCCGTCGATATTCTGCGTTATAACCGCCTTCAGCTTGCCTGCTTTTTCAAGCTCGGCGAGCTTGATATGTGCCTTATTCGGCTTTGCGTCAAGGCATATCATCTTTTCTCTGTAAAACTCATAGAACTTCTCGGTATGGGAAAAGAAATATCCGTGACTTAAAAGCTCTTCGGGCGGCACATCGTATTTTTGATTGTAAAGCCCGTCGGGTGAACGGAAATCGGGTATTCCGCTTTCAGTTGACACGCCTGCTCCGCCGAAAAACACGATTGAGTTGCTTTCATCTATTATATTCTGCAAAGTCTTCATACGCTCCTCCTTCGCAATATCAATATCTGTCTTTTATCAGATTATAGCACATAAAAAGCGGATATTCAAGCA
>JAEDNF010000004.1 GCA_016302655.1 Oscillospiraceae bacterium
ATACCAAGCCTGCGGCTTGGATAAAAAAGAAGCAACTTTTGATAAACAAAAGTTGTTTCTTTTTTGGTGGGAGCGGGTGGATTCGGACCACCGAAGCGAAACGCAACAGATTTACAGTCTGCCCCCTTTGGCCACTCGGGAACACTCCCATATTAAATTTTAGTAAAAAATGGAGCTGGTGGACGGACTCGAACCCCCGACCTGCTGATTACAAATCAGCTGCTCTACCAACTGAGCTACACCAGCTTATTCTGTCAACCGACGCATTCTATTATAACAAATCAGAAAGCGTTTGTCAATACTTTTTTTAAATTTTAAAAAATATTTTTGAAACGGTCTGATTTATCAGCACCGTTGCAACAGATAATATTTTATCATAAAGCAAAGCGTTTGTCAACAGTTTTCGTGAAAATATTTTGTTTTCTGCGCCGAAATGCCGTTTTCAGTTGTTTTTCTTGTTCCTGTCGTTGTTACAGAGCTTTGTGCAGTACTTGTCTATCTCTTCTTCAAGCTCACGGGCGGTAATGTCATCTACCAGCATACTGCGCAGTTTGTTATACATTGCGTCTCCTTTATCCTTCCTTAATTCGGGCTGACGGATATATGAAGTTCTTATAGAACGCTCGCTTGGTATTTCCGGCAGACTGCGGTCGACATTGCGTATATAATGCGGTGCTATCTGACTGCTTCTCAGGTCGGCAAGGGCGCTTTCGGCATTTTTGCCGTAAAGTATCCTGTACAGCGAGTCGCACTTGCAAAGAGCAAGAATAGTCTGCGGTGACGGAGCTACACCGTACAAAGTGGCAAGCGAGATAGTGTAATCCTGAAGCTCGGCAAATCTTTCATAGCTGCCAAAGCGCATTGTTATGCTGTCGCTTCTTGCCATTACAGCCGAAATAGCTTCATCTACGGCATTTGTAAGCTTATTTGTCGGGCAGATGTCTATAGGGCGGCAGTATCTTGAACGGTACTTGCGGATCAAATCCGCCATTTCCGCCGCAGATAAATTAAAATCATCAACAAAGCGTATCATAGAAACATTTGAAAAATCAAATGTCTTTTCAAACATCGCCGTTATCTGAATCATATTGCTTCCGTGCAGAGCGATCTCGGAGATAATAGGATGCTTTATTTCCGATGCATATTCCGACAGATTTGCAGGTAAAACCACATAGGCAAAGTCAAACGAGTTGATATACAGCAGATCTCTCGGAGAGGTCATACGCAGAATTATCTTTGAAAGGTCGCTTGCAGGAGGGAGCAGTAAAAATGCGTCTGTCACCATCTCAATATATGATGCGCCGAACTCACGGAGTGATTCGATATAAGCTACAATGTGCTCGGGTCGTGCATTTTCGGAAAATTCAGCGTCACAAAGGCTGTTTTCAATAATATTTATTTTCACTTTATCACCCCTTCTCAGCTGTATGTATATTGTACCACACACAAATTAAAATTTCAATAGGGCAAAAGCTTGACATATTTACTGCAATGTGGTAGGATAATATGATAAATGGATGAAAGGAGCAAATAATTTGCTTGAATTTCAGGATATAAAATGGGAACTGCCCGGCGGAGAACCTATTATAAAAGGAATAAGCTGTAAGCTGGACAGCCGTCTTACCGTAATTACAGGTCCCAACGGCGGCGGTAAAACTTCACTCGCAAAGCTGATCGCAGGCGTTGAAAAGCCTACATCGGGAAAAATACTTTTTAACGGAACGGATATAACCGATATGGATATAACCGAGCGTGCAAAGCTCGGAGTTTCATACGCATTCCAGCAGCCTGTCCGCTTTAAAGGCCTTACCGTAAAAGACCTGCTTGAACTTGCGGCAGGAGGACAGCTCGGACATTCGGAGCTCTGTGCGCTTCTCGGCAAAGTCGGACTCTGCGCAGAAGAATATATCAACAGAGAGATGAACGGCGCACTTTCGGGCGGTGAAGCAAAAAGAATAGAGATAGCTACGGTTCTCGCAAGAAACGCAAAGCTGTCCGTGTTTGACGAACCCGAAGCAGGTATCGACCTGTGGAGCTTTGCAAGGCTCGTTGAGACTTTTGAAGAGATAAGAAACGGTACGACAGGTTCGCTTGTTATTATTTCCCACCAGGAAAGAATATTGTCGATAGCCGATGAGATAGTAGTTGTGGCAGACGGTGTTATACGCACATCGGGACCGAGAGAAGAAGTGCTTCCGAAACTGCTCGGCGGAGAATTTACCTGCAGATGCCCGCAGAGAAAAGGAGACAGCTGCAAATGAGCAATATTATGGATGTCAATTTCAACGCTACTACAGCCGATATGCTGAAAGTAATATCGGAATATGACGATGTGACCGGCTTCAAAGGTGCATATAACATCCGTGAGGACAGCAAGTGTGCCGGAAGAAAGTCATCGGAGAATATCACCATAGAGTCCAAGACCGACAAGCCCGGAATCGATATAAAAGTAAAACCCTTTACCGTCGGAGAAACGGTATATATCCCTGCGTGCGTAACGCACAGCGATGTTGACGACCTTGTATATAATGATTTCTATATCGGCGAGGGCGCAGATGTTATCATTGTGGCAGGCTGCGGCGTGCACAACGACGGCGAAGAGCAGGCAAGGCATAACGGCATACACCGCTTTTTCCTTGAAAAAGGCGCAAGAGTGCTTTATAAGGAAAAGCATATAGGAACGGGAAACGGCAAGGGACTTAAAAGGATAGATCCCGTTACCGACTGCGTTCTCGGCGAAGATTCTTATCTTGAGATGGATACGGTACAGCTTAGAGGTGTGGACAGCTCGGTAAGAACTACATCGGCTGTGCTTGACAAGGGCGCTAAGATGATAGTCCGTGAGAGAATTATGACCGACAATGATGAAGAGGCTGTGACCAAGTTCAATGTAAAGCTGAACGGAGACGACAGCGGAGCAGACCTTGTATCACGCTCGGTCGCAAGAGGAAATTCCCACCAGGCTTTCTATTCAGTTGTTGAAGGCAACAGCCGCTGTACAGGACATTCTGCGTGCGACGCCATCCTTGCGGATAACGGCAGGGTAGACGCTCAGCCGGCGCTGAATGCGGCAAATGTTGACGCCGAGCTTATTCATGAGGCGGCTATAGGCAAGATCGCAGGCGAACAGATACTTAAGCTCTGCTCGCTCGGACTTACAAAAGAAGAGGCTGAAGAGAAAATAATCGAAGGCTTCCTTAAATAACAGCTATTCCCGTATCGCTTTATCGGTACGGGAATTTTTGTATATTCATCTCCGCTTATTTTGATTGACAAAACGGTATTATGTGTGTTATATTTAGACTATAAATTCAAACTGCGGAGGTTCTTATGGAAAGAAGAGACAAGATCAATTATTATCTTGACATAGCGGAAACGGTATGCGAGCGCGGCACTTGCCTTCGCAGAAATTTCGGCGCTATAATCGTACATAACGATGAAATAATAGCAACAGGCTACAACGGCGCTCCCAGAGGACTTGAAAACTGCTGTGATATGGGCGTTTGCACCCGTGAAAAGCTGAATGTGCCCAAAGGTCAGCGTTATGAGCTGTGCCGTTCTGTACACGCCGAGGCAAACTGCATAATCAGCGCTTCAAGAACGGATATGATAGGGGCTTCTCTTTATCTTGCCTGCCACGAAGCGTCTACAGGCAAGCTCTGCGGAGATGTTGAGCCTTGCTCTATGTGCAAGAAGCTGATTATTAATGCAGGAATAAAGGATGTATATATCCGCACTGCAAAGGATGAGTTCAAGGTCATACCCGTAAACAGCTGGATAGAAAACGATCCGAGCATAAACGGTTCTGACGGATATTGATAAGCGGGGTGGTAATACGCTGTCAAAACGCACCAAGAAAATAATAGCGGCGTGCGGCGCATTGACTGTCGCTGCGGCATTCGGCGTCATCGCCTGTGATACTCGTCTTGAAACCACCGGATATACCGTTAAATGCCCGAAGCTGAAATCATCGGTACGCATTGCATTTATTTCGGATTTGCATAACAGCCTTTTCGGAGAAAATCAGTCTCAGCTTATAAGTGCTGTAGACGGCGCTTCTCCGGATATAATCGTGTTCGGCGGAGACCTTGCGGATAAAACTCAGGATAATGTTCCCGAAAACTCATTTTTACTGGCAGAATATCTCGCAGGTAAATATCCCTGCTTCTATTCTATCGGCAACCACGAAAATGCAAGGGGCGACAGCGCAAGGATAAAACAGCAGATGTCCCTTTTAGGCGTTTGCGCTCTTGAGGGAAGCGGAGAAGTAATAAGCGTCAACGGTAACGAGATAGAAATCTGCGGAATATATGACGCTTATACCTATGACGAACAAAACGGCGAGCTTGTAAACCAGCTCGAAGCGGTAACTTCAAGCGGTGATAATGAACGGTTGAGACTTCTCATCGCTCATTTCCCCGAGCAGATAGATGAATATCTCAAGGGTAATTTTGATATAGTGCTGTCGGGACACGCACACGGCGGTCAATGGCGCATACCGGGACTTATCGACGGAGTGTATGCACCCGGGCAAGGGCTGTTCCCGAAATATACCTCCGGCGTATATATGCACGGCGATACGGCGCATATTGTCAGCAGGGGGCTTTGGAAGCCGTCTACACTTATCGCTGTGCCGAGAGTATTCAACCGTCCCGAGCTTGTGATAATCGATATAAAGCCATAAATAAAGACCTCTTATACCTTTTGGTACAAGAGGTCTTTGTTGTTGCAATAATACACGGTTTTACAGATATCAGGCGTAATTATCCGCACTTGTGGTGGATAACGGCTGTTTGTGCTTCTATGTGATTTGCGCTTTATATCCGTACAGCACCCGGGAGTATCACCTTGTTGCCCAAACCGTTAACCGTAACAATATCTCCCGTGCTGACGCAGTTCAGAAACTCATCTCCGACGCAGACAACTGCAGGAATACCAAGCTTTGCCGCAAGTATAGCCGAGTGCGAATTCTTGGAGCCGTTAGCGGTCACAAATGCGCTTATTCTGCCGATATCGCACATAATGACCTCGCTTGGGAGCAAATCGTCTGTGCAAACTACAAGCTCGTTTCCGCTTTCGCAAAGCTCGATTCCGTTATCGGAAGGTACTTGTGACAGTATTGCTGTAAGCCGTGCGGAAATATCCCGTATGTCTGCGGCTCGTGCCTTCATATATGTATCATCCATAGCGGCAAAGATATTTGCAAAGTTGTAAGCGGTAAGAGAAACCGCATATTCCGCATTGACAAGCTGTGTATCGATAACTTCGAATACTGCGTCTAAAAAATCATCATCGGTTATCATCATGATGTGAGTACGGAATATACCTGCAAGCTCTGTTCCGACCTTGCTGACAGCAACGCTGTATATCTCGGAAAGCTGTGATACAGCGGTTTCTTTTGCATACAGCAGACGCTGTTTTTCAAGGTCGGTATTTTCCGTGTGGATAAGCTTTACGGGTATGGGGTGTCTTGAGAACACAAACGCTCTGCCTGTGACAGCACATGGACACAGGCTGATACCACTGAATTCCATCATCAAGCATCACCACCGTTTCTGAAGGCAGTCGGACAAATTGTCGTCTGCCGACATTGCCAAAAGCATAACCGGACAAAATCGCATTATTGGATTTTCTTTCCTTAATTATACATCAATTTTTGTCAAAATGCAATAGATTTTTCTAAAAATAAGTGAATTTTTGTACAAAATATAAAATTTTGTGCTGTATACCAAAATATCGGAATACAATAGACGGGAAAACGGTAAGCGCAACGCTTTATCGTAAACGAAACAGACAGCCTTAGGTCACTAATTGCTTGATTTTATGTAAAAATTATGGTAAAATGATATAGCTCTTTAATGATACAGCAGTATTCCAAAGGATTTGGGGGTAGAGATATGCCACATTCATCAGGCGGAGGATCGCACGGAGGCGGAAGTCATCATTCTTCGGGCGGCAGCCATCATTCATCGGGAGGAAGCGGCGGAGGATCGAGAATAAGAACTTCCACTACATATTTCCCGGGGGCAAGAAGATTTGTTTATTACAGAAACGGTCAGGCTAACTATGTATACTCCGACACCGATCTGTCGAAGCCGCCGAGCAAACTGAGATTTGTATTTCTGATTTTCTATGTTCCTTTTATCTTTGCCGTAATAATGATGTTATCGCAGGCGTTTCAGGTTCCGAGTAAGCTGAGCGTTGATTACGATCCGACTATAATAATAGAGGACAATATAGGTGCAGTTTCAGATGAAAGCTCACTTCGTGAGGCAATGAAGGACTTCTACAACGAGACCGGCATTACCCCTGCACTGATAACCGACAGCAATTCGGCGTGGAAGGGCAAGTATTCAAGCCTTGAAAACTATGCTTATGATTTATATGTCAACAGGTTTTATGACGAAAAGCACTGGCTGATAGTCTTTACTACAGCTGAGGGTACAGACGGCTTTAATAACTGGTACTGGGAAGGAATGCAGGGCAACGATACCGACAATATCATAACGAGCAGTATTGCGAATAGTTTTACAAGCGATGTTCAGACACGCCTTCTCAGAAACGATGGTGACGCGGGTAAAGCGGTTACAGAAGGCTTTGAAGCGCTGACGCCTACTATTATGAATGCAAGATTCGACGGCGAGACGCTTATGTTTGCCATATTCATTCTTGTATTTATCTGCATTCATGCATTTTTTATGGTATTCTTCAGACCGAATGCTAACAAGTACAAGGGCGCAAAAGAAGTACCGCTTGATATTGCTCCTGCTCAGCCTGCGAATAATACCGTAACATATAAGCAGGCGTCCTGCACATATTGCGGTGGCACTTATACGGTCGGCAGCTGTAATGCCTGCCCTCATTGCGGCGCTCCGATAAAGCCGGAAGAATATACCGTTTATAAAAATGACGGCAAAAGCAATTCAAACAACACCGTCACCAATAATCCTTATAACAAAAACTACGGCAAAACCAACATCAGCACCAATAACACTTATAATAACGGCTATGGTAATGCCAATAACGGTTATAATAACGGTTACGGAAATTCAAACAACAATATTAATGGCAACAATATGATGTAAAATGTGCTGTAGTGCCGTATAATAAAAATTATCCGCAGATAATTCTTTACGAATCGTCTGCGGATTTTTTGTTATCATAAAACCGACTTTATATAAAGATACTATTCCGGCTTAGTCAACTCTTAGAAGCCTGTTTTTTCTTTCTTTCGCAATATACAGGTCGTTGTCGCTTAGATTCGGCGTGATGTTTTCTGCATTCGTCGCATTTTCCGTGACGCTCGCATTTTTTCTTTTTGCACGGGCAATTTTCATTTATCATAGTTTTGTGTTTCCTTTCCGCTTGGTTGTACATCGGGTTTTGCGGATTTTGTGTATGATATAATTATACTACAATATCCGGAAATTTTCAATAAAAGTGCACAACCGTTTGACACTGTTGTAAACAACAAAAAAATATGATAGAATAAGACCAAAAAGTGTTACCTTTAAGAGAAAAAGCTGTCATTATAGATGAAGCGGCTTCGTAAATAAGAAAAGGAGGAGCGTATGGAAGACAGCGTTATTATAGAACTGTATCTCGGGCGTGACGAGAGCGCAATAGCACAAACACAGCAGAAATACGGGAAGCAATGTTATAAGATAGCCTACAACATACTCGCAAGCAAAGAAGACAGCGAAGAGTGCGTAAACGATATGCTTGTAAAAGTCTGGAACAGGATTCCTCCAGATATGCCGCATAATCTGTTCTCGTATATAGCAAAGATGACAAGAAATCTGTCGCTGAACAGATACTCCGAAAAGAAAGCGGCAAAGCGTGGCGGCGGTCAGACCGAAGCGGCGCTCAGCGAGCTTGAAGAATGTATCCCGTCGGACAAGAGCGTTGAGGACGAGTGTGACGATAACGAGCTGAGAGATGCGCTGAACGGCTTTTTAGGCTCTCTTTGCACCGAGAAGAGAACGGTTTTTATGCAAAGATACTGGTATCTTATGCCGATAAGCGAAATAGCGCAGAAGCACGGGTGCGAGAGCGGCAGAATAAAAATGATGCTGTCAAGAATACGCAAGGAGCTAAAGCTATATCTTGAAAAGGAGGGAATAACTCTATGAAAAGTGAAAGGTTATTAAAAGAACTCGGGAATGTCAGCGAAGAATATACCGATTTATCACAGACCGAGTCTGTACCGCTGAAAAAGCATAATCGTATTAAGTATATCACGGCAGGTACTGCGGCGGCTCTGGCAGTTGCAGTCGGAGGAATTACGCTTGGAACAATGCTTACCGGGCAGAATGTACCTGTAGCAGATACTTCTTCAAATGCGATAGCAACGGCAGATGAGTCTACTACGGAAATGATAGCAGAAATAGATGTCGAACAGCGTGATGTTACCATCTACTATTCGGAAGACGGTGAAATGAAAAGCATAACAAAGAATGTGAAGTGCATTCCCGAGATAATATTTAACGAGTGGAAGGCGCTGAATAAATCGGCAGGAAAAGCTAAGTTTGTAAATTGTTATATTGACAATAACGGCACCGAGATCGTAAACGAAAGCACAGTGACATATATTGTCGGGGATAAGTACAGTATGGAACTGACTTTATCAAAGGACAGTGCCGAGATATTCGAGGGCGAAGAGGGAAAAGCTTTGCTTTCATCCCTTGAAAAGACCTTCGTAGAGTATTTCGGAAACGGTGAACTGGACTGCGAATTCAGCGTAAAATATGAATAAAAATGACTCCGTCATTGCGGTAAAGCAATGGCGGAGTTTTGCATTATCTGTTTACAGTTTTTCAATCGGAACCCATATCTCGCTGTAGGTCACGCCGGATTCATCGGGCGGGAAATACGCCTCGATGTTGTAGTTGCCTGCAAGCTTGTATTCTTTGCAGTTTGGCAGCCATTCGCTCCATATCATAGTGTTTACATCCTGTAAAGTTCTTGGGAGATCGCCTTTGCAAGGGAATATAGCCCATGTTCCTGCCGGGATAGTCTTTGTAACATATCCTGCGGGGACTTCCTTCTGAGGAATATAGTTGTCTGCTATGAGATACTCAAAATTCTTTCCGTCGCCGTCAAGGCAGACACCGTACATACCGCAGACTTTTTCCCTCTCACCGCTTGCCATATGCTCCTGCCAGAACTTAGGTATCTCGGTGTAGGATGTTTCCGCATTAAAACTGCGTGATCTTCCCATTACCGTAAATGCCGCTTTTTCAACAATTGTGTACTCTAACATAGTACCACCCTCCAATGATAGTTTGATTCTTAAAGGGGCAAAGGATTTAAGTCTTGCACCCTTTTCTCTTGCCGCAGAGGGAGAAAGCCCGTGAAACCGTGTAAAAGCCCTTGTAAAACTATCCGCCGAGTCATAGCCGTACTTTACAGCCGCGTCGATAACCTTGATGTCGGTTGCCGACAGCTCCTGTGCCGCAAGTGTGAGCCGCCTGTTCCTGACATACTCGCCGACAGATATTCCGCACAGCACGCTGAATATACGCTGAAAATGAAACGCCGATACATACGCTCTTGCGGCGATGTCGCTGATATCAAGCTCCTCGGTGATGTTTTCCTCGATATACTCTATTGCGCTTTGTATGCCGTCTGCAAGTCCCTGCACGATATCACTCCTTCGCTCTTTGCTGTATGTATTGTATCATATCGCTTTGTTTGTTTCCCGACTTTTTGTGCTATGAAATGTCATAACAGACCGATAACATACTCGCTTACAAAAACGGTAACGCACGCCGCAACGGCAACGATTGTAAGGTCCTTTTTCCAGATTGCTATGCCTATCGCAACGGCAAGTCCTATCGCCGCAGATATCATGCTGTTAGTTGCGTACAGCGCCGCAGGGAAGGTCATTGCGGTCAGCACGGTGTAGGGTATGTAATATAAAAACGATCTTATAAAAGTGTTGTTTATCTTTTTCTTTACAGCGGCAAAGGGAACGGCTCTTATAAGATAAGTCGAACCTGCCATTATAAGAAGATAAATAAGAAACTGTATATTGTCCATTACGCTTCCTCCTTCTTGGGAAAGATAAGCGCACCGACTATTGCCGCCGCTACGGCACAAACGCTTATTGAGATACCGCTTGATATATCTTTAAGCACAGGCAGATAATAGAACATACAGCTCAGCGCAAGTGCAACGGCAACTACTGCAAGCAGCGGTTTTTCCTTTGTTGCCTTAGGAGCAATTATAGCGACGAACATACCGTATATTGCTATGCAAAGCGCACTCATAACGCTGTCGGGAAGTATGTTTCCGAGCAGAGCGCCTGCAAGCGTGCCTAAAGTCCAGCCGAGATAGGGTATAACCGCAAGTCCGCTGAAAAATGAGCGTGTAACATTTTCTTCGTTTATTGCTACGGCGAAAATTTCATCGGTTATAAAGAAGCCGAGCAGCCATCTGAATATCCCTTTGAACTTGCTGTCAGCCTTTTGCGACAGCGACACCGCCATAAATGAGTATCGTATATTGATTGTAAGCTGAGAAATCAGCATCTCGATATACTGCCCCGGATTTACCATTATAGTGATACCCGAGAGCTGTCCCGCCGATGTAACGGTAGTCATAGATATAAGTACCGCCTGCCACCATTCAAAGCCGAGCGATATAGCCATAATTCCGAAAGTGAAGGATACCGACAGATAGCCAAGACCTATAGGTATGCCCGATTTCAGTCCTCTCAGAAAAGAATTCTTGATTTTCAAATAATGCACCCTCTGTTTTTACGGTTTGTTCCGTGTTTAACGCACAAAACTAAGTATACAACAAAAAAACAGCTTTTGCAACAATTATTTTTCTTTTATACTTTTGTCGGATTCTATCGGCAAAAGACGGTTTGCGTCTTGACTCAAAGGCGAAAAGAAGATATAATATAAGTGTTGCCGTACAGCTTTATCGGCAGCTAAATGGAAACGGTTACCCATAAAGAAAGGGACAAAAGATGACGGTCAGAGAAATGCAGGATGAGATCCTGAGAATAAAGAAAGAAAAAGATATATGCATACTTGCCCACGCTTATCAGAGGCAGGATATACTCGATGTTGCCGATTTTGTCGGCGATTCGTTTGCACTCAGTCAGATGGCGGCAACTGCGCCGCAGAAAACCGTGCTGATGTGCGGAGTTCGCTTCATGGCGGAAACAGTAAAGATACTTTCTCCCGAAAAGAAAGTCCTGCTATCCGACAGCAACGCTGGTTGCCCTATGGCAGAGCAGATGGACAAGGATATGATAAACGGCCTGAAGCAGATGTATCCCGATTATACGGTGGTAGCATACATAAATACAACTTCGGAGCTTAAAACCGTGTGCGATGTTTGCGTAACTTCATCAAGCGCAGTGAATATAGTAAAGAAGCTCGACAGCGACAAGATACTGTTTATCCCCGATTGCAATCTGGGCGATTATGTAAGAAAACAATGTCCGGAAAAGACCTTCAAGCTGGTACAGGGCGGATGTCCCACACATCTGCGTATGAGCGTAAAGGATGTTGAAAAGGCAAGAGAGCAGCACCCCGAAGCACTTTTGCTTGTACATCCCGAGTGTGCGCCTGAGGTCACTGCGCTTGCCGATTATGCAGGAAGCACCACAGGCATTATGAACTACGCCAAAAAGAGCAGTGCAAAGGAATTTATTATAGGTACGGAAAACAGCATAGTTGAACATCTCAGCTTTGACGAGCCCGACAAACGCTTCTATACTCTGTCAAAGGACTGCGTTTGCCATAATATGCACCTTACCACGCTTGCAACGGTATACGGCTGTGTTACGGGAACGGCAGGCGAGGAAATAGAGCTTGACGAAGAGGTACGGCTCGGCGCAAAGCGCTCGATAGACGAGATGCTGAGGCTCGGCGGTTAATCGGTTGATATTCCGTTTATAATAAGCTCACAGCACAGCTTGTCTTGACTTTTGATATGCTGTGAATTATAATAGAATAAGCAGAAATTTCCGCCGTACAGGCGGCGTTTTTGCAAAATGTTAAGTAAGCTAATTACGCTTTTGAAAGGAATCATTATCTTGAGATTTACAAAAAGAATAGCAGCTGCACTTGCAGGCATTATTGCCGTTACAGCTTTTTCGGGTTGCTCTTTATTCAGCACCCAGTCAACAAACGCAATAGGAACCTACGATTTTACACAGATGAACCTTGTCCAGCTTGACAAGCCTGCTGAAGGTCAGGATGTAGTGATAATAGAAACAAATGTCGGCACTTTGACCGCTGTACTCTATACCGAATATGCACCGAACACGGTTGCAAACTTCAAAAAGCGTGCAGAGGAAGGTTTTTATGATGGAAAGCCGTTCTTCGCTCTGCAAAAGGGAATCTACGCTATAACCGGCGCTTCAAATGACGAAGGCACGGAGGGCGTAACGGAAGACGGAAAATTCATTCAGAATGAATGCTCGGTTGACCTCTGGCCGTTCAAAGGCGCAATGCTTGCATACAGCGGCAATCAGGGATCAGCAGACAGCCGTTTCTTCTTTACCGGCGCAATTGAGATAACAGAAGAAAACAAGGCTGAACTGAGAGGTTATACAAACCAGGAGACCAGCGCTCAGATTATCCCCGATGAGCTGATAAACGCTTTTGAAAAGAGAGGAAGCGTTCCCGGTTTCGGCGGCAGCTATACCGTATTCGGACAGGTTATAAACGGATTTGATGTTCTTGACAAGATACTCTGGACGGATTCGGATGACAAGAACAAGAAGCCGCTTGAGGAGCTTAAGATAATCAAGGTAACAATGGATACCTATGAAGACGGAAAGTTTGCTCTTGAAGAGCCTACATCCGATAAGTTCGTTACCGCTGAAGAAATCAAGGCAATGGAAAACGAATCCAACAGTACGGCAAGCAGCGAGGCTGATTCTGCTTCGCAGGGCTGATAGCCGTCAACGGTGAAAGGAACCGATATTATGAGGTTAAAGTCTTTATGTAAGGTCGGTGCGGCAGTAATGCTGTGTGCGGCTATGATACTTCCTGCCGGCTGTAGCTCCGAGCACAAGGATAATACCGCCGAGATAACGGTAGGTTCGGGCGATACGCTTGCAGAGATGACGATACAGATAGGCGACGAAACGGGTAAGATACGCTTTAAGCTCTTCCCCGAGGTTGCTCCCAAGGGCGTCGAAAACTTCGTAAAGCTGGCGCAAAGCGGTTATTATGACGGCAAGACCATACACAGAGTAGTTAAAGACTTTATGATTCAGGGCGGTTCGCTCAGAGGCAACGGTACAGGCGGAACTACTGCCGACAGGACCGAAGTCCCCCGTGAAACAAGCGATCGTATGCGTGCTTATTACGGCGCTCTGGGCTATGCTGAGGACAGCGAGGGAATAAACAGCCAGTTCTTCATTGTTAATAATAAGAATCCGTTTGATATTGCAAAGACAGAAGAAAACATTGCGGCTGATCTTGAAGAATACAGTGAAAGACTTACCGATGCCGATAAAAAGACCTATAACGATTATCTGTCAAAACTGAGAGCTGCTCCCGAAGAAGTCAGAGCAAAGTATCTCTCAAACGGCGGTGCGTTCAGCATTGACGGTAATTATACGATATTCGGACAGGCTATCGAAGGCTTTGATGTTATCGACAAGATAAGCGCAGTTGAGGTATCTGCCGGAAATGCAATTGACGACGCACAGGGCATTGAGTCAAAGCCTGTTGTATCGGTCATTATCAAGAAAATAGAGATTGCAGTCATTCCGACAATTACGGAGACTCAGGCTACGACAACAACGAGAAAAACAATTCGCCCATCTGCAACAACGCCTGCGGCTGAATCGGAAGGACAGCCTGAATCCGTTGATACTTCCGCTTCGGAAGAAGTAAGCGATGAAGCTCCGTCAAAGAGCGAATAAAATTTGAATAATCACCATAAGACGCTTTTATGTGATTTATATTACAGAGATATCAAAACCGCCGGGCAGGCAAAATACTGCCCGGCGGAACTTGCGAAATGGGAGTAATTCAGCTGAAGCAGTAACGGAGAATTGCTGTTTCAGCCGTATTGAAAGATTGGCTGTCTATTTCGATAAAAAACGGTGAAGTGCATCGTTTACTATATGTATAAAAAACGGGCGTTAAAGAAATGATATATAGTGTATTATGACGAAAAAAACTGCATTGTAAAAAAATACTTTTATTTTGACCGCAGATATGATATAATAAATCTAATCGGGTCATAGTTTATGTAAATTTATTATCAATTTGCATTCCGACTCATTGAATTTTGATTTTTACAGCCGATTTTACGGCATTTATATAATCAGTATACATTATTACAATCGAATTGAGGAAGTGTGACTTTGGAAAAGTTTATAATAAAAGGCGGTACGCCGCTTAAAGGCGAAGTCCGCATCAGCGGTGCAAAGAATGCGGCGGTAGCGATAATACCTGCGGCAATTCTTGCGGCTGATAAATGCATACTTGATAATGTTCCTTCGATAAGCGATGTTGAGGTCGCTCTTGAGATACTGTCGAGTATGGGAGCAGAGATAAAAATGCTCGGCAAGTCGAAGATAGAAGTAGATACATCAAGAATATGCGACGGTGCCGTACCTTATGAGCTTGCACGCTCAACAAGAGGAAGCAGTTATTTCTTAGGAGCGTTGCTCGGAAGATTCAAAAAAGCGAGCGTTCCGCTGCCTGGCGGATGCGATTTGGGAAGCAGACCTATAGACCAGCATATCAAGTGCTTTGAGGCGCTCGGTGCAAAGGCAGATATCAAGCACGGAATAGTAGATTTGTCGGCGGACAGGCTTATAGGAACTCAGATTTATTTTGACAAGGTAACAGTCGGCGGTACAATAAACGCACTTCTTGCCTGCGCTCAGGCAGAGGGGCTGACAATCATCGAAAATGCGGCAAAAGAGCCTCATATTGTTGACCTTGCAAACTTCCTTAACTCAATGGGCGCAGATATTATGGGTGCCGGCACAGATGTCATTAAGATAAAGGGCGTTTCAAAGCTTCACGGAACGGAGTATTCTGTGATACCCGACCAGATAGAAGCAGGTACATTTATGGTAGCTGCCGCAGCAACCTGCGGAGATATCACGCTTACCAATGTTATACCTAAGCACCTTGAGCCTATTACCGCAAAGCTCAAAAAGATAGGCGTAATTGTTGAAATAGAGGACGATACCGATAATGTAAGAGTTATCGGACGGGATCATTATGACGGTACCGACATAAAGACATCTCCTCATCCCGGATTCCCTACCGATATGCAGCCTCAGATGACAACTCTCCTTGCTATGGCAAGCGGCACAAGTATGGTAACGGAGAGCATTTTCGATACCCGTTTCAAATATGTTGACGAGCTGAGAAGAATGGGCGCAGATATAACGGTAGACAGCAGAGTAGCTGTTGTAAGAGGAGTAGATCATCTTATGGGCGCTCCCGTCAAGGCGTGCGACCTAAGAGCAGGTGCGGCGCTTATCATAGCCGGACTTGCGGCTCAGGGCGTTACCGAGATAGAGGATATTCACCATATCGAGCGTGGATACGAAGATATGGAGATAAAGCTTAGGGAGCTCGGCGCTGATATTGTAAAGCGTTTTTATCCGGATGATGACAAGATGAGAAAGGCTCTCTGATGGCAAGAGTTGTACCTGTCTGCAGTTCAAGCAAAGGAAACAGCGTTTTTGTCGGAGATTCGTCATCTGGAGTTCTTATTGATGCAGGCTGCAGCTTTAAGGCGCTTAAAGACGGACTAAAGCTGTGCGGAATACCTTTTGAAGCGGTAAGAGCAGTGCTTATAACCCACGAGCATATCGATCACACTAAAGCACTCAGCCAGCTTACAAAGCATACAGACCTTCCGATATATGCGTCGGACGGAACTGCAAAAAGACTTATATGCGACGGACTTGTTCAGCCCGATACCGAAATACACGGTCTGTCGGAGCTGAAAAATATTTCGGTCGATATGGATATATCGTTTTTCCATACACCGCACGACGCTGCCGAAAGCGTTGGATACAAGTTATGTTTCGGTGAGCACAGAGTAGCGTGCTGTACCGATCTCGGATATGTAACGGATGAAGTCAGAACCAATCTGCTTGGATGTGATACGGTTTATATTGAAGCCAATTACGATCCGAAGCTGCTTAATATAAATCCGAAATATCCGGTTTATTTAAAAAAGAGAATTTCGGGAGACTACGGTCACCTGTCAAATATAAATTCTGCCGAGTTCTGCGCTCAGCTTGTTGACAGCGGAGCAAGGCGGCTGATACTCGGGCATCTCAGCCAGGAAAACAATACGCCCCGTATGGCGTATGATACCGTTGAAAAAAAGCTTAAGAGCTTTGGTATGACCTGCGGTATCGATTATACTATTGATGTTGCGCCTGTTACGACAGACGGAAAATACATAATAATTTAGTAGATATGCACTGCATTCTCTGCGTGAAGAACAAGCGGTCAACAACCGTTGCTTATGCAGTATGCGGTGTTTTTTATTAAGGAAGGAAGTTATATGACGGTATATATTATTCTTATGGCGCTGGTGCTGATTCTGGCATATCCGCTTGTTGAACGCAAACCGAGCTTCGGCAAGAAGCTGTGCTATGTCATTGTTACATTCGGTGCAATGTATCTTATCAGCGTGCTGAGGTACGGTCTCGGAAACGACTATTATTCGTATATCTATATTTTCAGAAATATCAAAGAAGCGTCGTGGATCGATATGTTCAATATGGGTTACGAGCCCGGTTTTACTGTTTTAACGAAGCTGATTTCTGTATTTACGGATAATGTAAATGTGCTTTATGCCATTTATGCTCTGCTGATACTTGTACCGACTGCGTATGCTATATTCAGGCACAGCGAGAAAATATGGATGTCAACAATGATGTTTATATGTCTGACCTTCTTCTATTGCTCGCTCAGCTTTATCCGTCAGTCTATCGCTTTTGCTATTATTCTGTGCGCATACAGATATATGAAAGAGCGTAATCATTTTATGGTTCTGCTGTTTATATTCTTTGCCTGCCTGTTCCACAGTACAGTAATAGTAATGATACCGATTTATCTTATTGCAGCTTTTATACGCCCTACAAAGATAACGGTACCGCTGTACGGAATACTGACCGCATTTGTTTATTTCTTCTCGTGGGATATACTGAATATTGCTGTCAAGATATTGCCGCAATACAAGAACTATCTTAATCTCAATTTTATAACACAGGGCTATAAACCCGTGTATCTGATACTTCCTGCAATTATTATGGCGCTTGCGCTTATAGCACATTTTACAGGATACGGAAAGGCTAACCCGAAGGCTTCTTCTATCTTCACAAATTTTGCGATATTCAATTTCATAATATGGCTCATCGCTACAAAGCACTTTGTTATCGAGCGTTTTTCTATGTATCTGTATATTGTAATGATAATGTTCATACCTTCGATAGCAAATTATTATATGAACTGTGCGAAGGTTTATTTTGCACGAAAGAAAAATCCCGAAGCTGTTGTCGAGTTTGACAAGACGGTCGATGTGGTGCTGAGAGAAAAGAAAGCAGGAAAAGTACCTGCCTCAAATAACAAAGCTGCAATTGACAATAATGCAGATGAGCTTGACGAAGATACAAAGCGTATTCTCCGTGAGATAATGGCTGAAAAATCGCAGGACGGTGAGGACAGCGACTCTGTTACGACAGAAGAAATCAACACAGAGCCTGAGCCGCAGGAGAAAGTTGCAGATAAGTATGCTCCCGATGAGAGATACTTCCCCCAGAACAGAGTGTTCAGACAGTATAAGAATAAGGTGCTGTCGGTAATCACAAATCCTGTGACTGTGACTGCGGTATTTATGGCGGCAGTTGTATTATCAAATCAGTGGTATAACTATTTCGGACTTACAGTATCAAAAAAAGGCTTCCACGGCGTTGTGCCGTACAGGAGCATAGTACCGCAGTACAACGAGCTTGTGCTGTCAACCGAACCGGATGCCCAGAAGAACAAACTGCTTGTAAAAGAAGCCAATTTCTTAAGTTATATATATCGTCTTAAAGAGAATGAGAACTACACCGTGTTTATGACGGCAAAGGCGGATACGATAAGCGGACTTAACGATGGAGCTCGTACTGCGCTTGCCCGGCTGGGACTTGTAAAGCTCGCAGAAGAGGATAATAAAAAATCAAGATATATAGCTGTTATTGAGGGCGGAAAAGTCACTTATGAGGAGGTATCCGACAAGAATTTTGAATACAGCACAAACTGGAACAACCGCAGTGTGACAATAAAGAGCGTCGGAGCAGGAAAGACCTCTTCAATAACGATTGGCGGCAGTACTGAAAATTATTCGGTTGACGAGAACGGACTTAATATTGCTGTTTTCGATAATACTTCCGGAAAGCTTATTGATATGGTAAGGTTCAAGACATATTATGTAATGCTTTCGGCTACAAGATAAGGCGAAATAACTATGAGAATGAGAAGAAAAAAATACCTCGACGAGCGTCTTGCCGCTTGTGCAGAGGTAAACTTAGGCTGGCTTGCGGATTATGCGGCAGAGCAGCGAGGAGAAAAGCAGGAGCGTACGCTTAATGTCAGAGAGATATTCGGAAATGATAATCCCGTTTATCTTGAGGTAGGCTGCGGCAAGGGCGGATTTGCGGTAGAGGCGGCTAAAAGAAACCCCGATATCAATTTTATTGCCGTGGAAATGGCGAGAAATGTCATCGTCAGCGCAATGGAGCTTGCGATAAAAGAACAGCTCCCGAACCTGAAATTCCTTATGGGAAAGGCAGAATACCTTGAAAAATTCTTCCCGGAAAATTCTGTACGGAGAATATATCTTAATTTCAGCTGTCCTTATCCTAAGGAATCATACAGAAAGCACAGACTGACGCACCCGGTATTTCTTGAAATATATAAGCACATACTTGTACCGGGCGGTGAAATACATCAGAAGACGGACAATATGAAGCTGTTTGAGTTTTCAATCGAGAATCTGTCACAGTGCGGATTCACTCTAAAAAATATCAGCCTTGATTTGCATAACAGCGCATTTGAGGGGAATATTGTAACGGAGTATGAGAAAAGGTTTTCCGACGCAGGATTACCTATTTATCGGCTCGAGGCGGTAAATTCGTCAAAATAGGCTTTACTTTTTTCTAAAAAAGGTATA
The DNA here is from genome assembly GCA_016302655.1 of Oscillospiraceae bacterium. GTDB lineage: Bacteria > Bacillota > Clostridia > Oscillospirales > Ruminococcaceae > Ruminiclostridium_E. The sequence goes on from JAEDNF010000004.1 coordinate 19,180, forward strand.
TACTGATATAAGAATAGTTCGTGGCTTTGCCGGAAAGGATGTTTGTTATGAAAAAAGCGTTAATATTTTTGACAGCGGCAGCTGCAATCGGTACGGGATACATTCTGGCTAAAAAATATATCGAGAAAAACCCCGAGACTGTAGCGGCAGTAAAAGCAAATTGCAGCGAAAAGCTCCATAAGGCTTCTGTATACTGCACAGGTGCGGTTCAGACCGGAAGCGAAAAGCTCACCAAGAGCGTAAATAATATTGTTGCGGCAGGCAAGGAGAAAACCTCCGAGATAATTAAGAAAGCGGCAACAACAGGTACGGCTTTTAAGAATGAGATCAATAATTTAAAGGATATGGTAGTATCCATAAACAGCGGTGTTGATGTTGATATATCCGATGACGACAGCAACAAAACGGAATTTGAATTTGAAGAAGATACCGACACACAGGAGATAACAGAGCTGCCCGAAGAAGGCTCTGAGGCTCTGTAAACCGAATAAGCAAAAATAAGTGCCGCAGTCAATGACTGCGGCACATTTGTTTTTTATGAAGCGATATCTTTTTTGGTATATCTGATATAGGCTGTAATGA
>JAEDNF010000157.1 GCA_016302655.1 Oscillospiraceae bacterium
AGAAAGTAGGTTGGGATAGTGCCTCAAACTATAGGTTAGTATTAAGTTCTGTTTCATAGTAGTGATAGTAGCTTTTTGAATCACCCCAAACCGCAAAAGTAATAACCAAACCTCACCCATTCTCAATCTCCGAAATAAGCTCCACCATTCCCCTTATCAGCTTTTTATGCTCATCCGTCATAGGCGTTATCTTCAAGGCGATATCATTGTCCGAAATCTCTGAGGTGACAGTACCGAGCAGGAAATAGTCGGGCGTCGTTTTCAGCACACGGCACAGACTCATTATCAGCTCAAGGCTCGGTGCGCTCCTGCCGGTTTCTATATTGGACAGATATTTGTAATTGACATCAACAAGCTCGCAGACCTCGTACTGCTTTAAGCCGAGTTCTTTTCTGCGCTTTGCTATGCGTTTTCCGAGCGCCGTATAATCTATACTCATGATATCACCTCATAGTTAATGATATCAGCTTTTCCTGAAAATAAAAACTGTACAAAAGATAGAATTTCTTATTGACAGATAGAATATTCTGTATTATAATAAGAAAAAGGTTGAATTTCTGATAACTATGTAGAAAAATGTCATATAACAGGGCATCTCATTACACATATAACAGTTTTTTGCAGAAACAATTCCGCGGATTAACTTTAAACAGAGAAAAACCGAAAACAGCGAGAGAGATTAATAATATTCGGCATATCTCTTAGTGCCTGTAAGAACAATAAAAAGGGGAAAAGGTTTAATGAGAAATATACGAACAGCGGCAATTGCGCTCACTTTGTTGACGGCAATTTCCGCTGTAAGCGGCTGTAACAGCACGGCAGACAGCAACGGCAGTTCACAGCCTGTCAGCATAAGCGAAGCGCCGCAAGAAACATCGGACACGGATTCTCGTATAGATACCACCGCTAATTCGGCTCAAACAACGCCGACTCAGGCAAGCGAAGAAACTTCGGCTGTGACTGCAACCGCCACGACAACAGCGATTACGACAACTGCGGTTACCACAACGATTGCGGCTACTGCGCCGCAGACCACAAAGCCTGCGCCCGAATGGACGGAAACAAAGGCAAGCGACAAAATGTATCTCGCAGTATCCTGCTACAGCAGGAAAAAAGCGCTTCTCGGCGCCGAAACGGTAAAGCTCTATAACATCAACGATATAGTTACTGTAACGGCAATAACGGACACGGGATATTATAAAATCAAAGACGGCACTTTTATACACAGCGATTATCTTAGCAAAGAGAAAGTAGTTATACAGACAACAGCAGCAACTACCACAACAGCAACGACCACGCCGAAGCCTGTTGCTACAAAAAAGCCCGAAAAGGACAAAAAGCCGGATAAAAACAGCAAATATGTCTCTTCGGGATATGAGCCGCTTGACGATATAATCTTCCCGATACTTGATTCGATAATAACCGGCAAGCAAACCGATACCCAAAAGCTGAAAGCAATATATGATTATTTGATTAAGTACAGCTATACCGAAAGGGTGGTACTCATTCCGCAAAGCCTGTCGGAGTATTCCGAGCAGCTTTATGCAATAAGCCTGTTTGAGAAAGGCTACGGCGTATGCTACGATTTTACAAGCGCATTCAAGTATATGTCAAGGGCGATCGGCTTTGATACCCGTATGATATACGGACGGCATACCAATCCCTCGGGCGGTTCGAGCGAACACACATGGGCAGAGCTTGATATAAACGGCACTACATATATATTTGATCCGGCAATAGAAATGCTGATAGGTCCTAACGGAAGCACAAGATTTATGAGGACCTACGGCGAAATAGGAAAATACTATATATTTGTTTAACGGAGAAAAGATATGAATCTATCTGTAAAGAATATACTCGCCGCCGTACTGTCGGCGGTAATTGCAACAAGCCTTTGCGCCTGCTCTGACGGGCAAAAATCATCAGACAGCTCTGTAACAACTACCTCGCCTGTCAGCGAAAACGCTTCTATCAAGGCGCTTGTTGACAGCAATATGGATAACCTTGTTGAACAGTCGGAACGATTCTATAATATTTATCTCAGGTGCAACGCCGAAACCGAAGAATATGAGTATTCTCTGCTTGCCGAAGATGAAAACGGCTTCAGATACGCTCCCGTAAAAGAGTTTTCTACCTTAGCCGAGCTGAAAGCCGAAACCGAAAAGTATTTCACAAAAGAGGGAGCGCAGAAGCTGTTTTATGATGCGGCGCTTAACGGTCTTATTCCTTATTATAAAGAGCAGAACGGCAAGCTTGTTGTGATTGCGGATTATATGTCGGCTGGAGAGAACAAGTGGGTAAAGGGTTCGGCTGAAATCACCGAAGAAGACGGCAACACGGCTACGGTAAATGTTAAGTATACCGATATCTACGATACGTCAAAGTCGGCTGACTTTTCGGTTGTCAATGATAACGGAACGCTGAAAATCACAGATATTCTGTATAATCTGAAATAGGGCTGAAATAGGGAAAACAGTAAAACGGTGTCGGAAAATCGACACCGTCTGATTCTTATTCGTTAAAATCAATACCCCAGATCCGGCAAGCCGCTGAGATAATATCTCGGATTAAGTCTCTCCGAGCCGTATCTTACCTCAAAGTGACAATGGCAGCCGTAGGCAAGGCCTGTTTCGCCTATCGCCGCTATGCACTCGCCCTGAGTTACCTCCTGACCGGCATATACAAACAGCTCGCTGTTATGGGCGTAAACCGTCGTGTATCCGTCGGGATGGAGTATCATGACCGCATAACCAAGTCCGCCGTTGTCCCAGCCGGCGAAGATTACCGTTCCGCTTGCGCCTGCGTATACATCCGAGCCGTACGGTGCGCCGATATCTACGCCTCTGTGGCCGGCATAACCGCCGTCCCACCAGCCCCATTCCCAGAATGTGCCGTTCTCTACAGGCCAGATATACTTCTTTCCTGTTTCGGCAGTAGCGTCGGAATAGTGTGATGACTGGGGAGGGAGCGTTCCCTGCGCTATTATCTCCGTTACGGGATCTTTTACACGCTCGGTCTTGATTATGGTACGCTTTACTTCCTCGCCGTTAACATAATATACCTTAGCCGTGATTTTATTCGTTCCGACTTCGCCCTCCTGAGTGACAGTTTCAACGCCCTGATAGCGTGTGTCGTCGGCAACATACTCGGTATCATAGGGAACATCCACATCATACGATTCCGTCCTCGAAATGCTGACGGAGAGGAAAGGCACTTCCTGCGTCTTAAGTATCTTATCGCCTGCCCTAAGCATATAATCCTCGTCGTTGATTCCGGGATTCAGCGCTTCAAGCTCGTCAAGGGTAAGCCCCAGCTTTGCACATATCGCAAGATGGCTGTCGCCGTCCTGTACGGTATAATATGACGCCTCGACCTTTTTGGAATTTACAAGCGTCTTTATTTCTTCGGTCGATACTATACTGTCGGACAGATAAAGTCCCGGTACATAGGTTATTTCCTTGACAAAAGCAACATCCTCGTCCTTTGAATCGGTGCGGTAGCCGTCAAGTATCCTGTCAAGCTCTGCTATTATCTCGGTGTTGTCAACAAGCGCACCGTAGAACTTTCCGTCTATGTACATACCGTAGGCGTATTCAATCGGCGTGTCGCTCATCTGGAGCATCATATTTGCAAGCTGATATTTGTTGAGGCAGGTCTGGTCGCCCAGCATCTCAAGAGAATAGCTCGGCTCCATTGTTATCTGCTTTTCGTTGCCGATGTAGGTTATGCGCTCCTGCATTATGCGTTCCGCGTCGTTAAATACCTGCTCGCTTTCAACATATCCGACAAACTTGCCGTCAATAGACAGCTTTATCGCATAACTTGTGCCGGTAGCATAGCCTACAACGCTCATAAGGAATACTACCGCAATAATAGGTGCGGCATAGTTGAACAGCGTTACCGCAAGTCCCTGCTTGCCGAAAACCGCATTCTTCGCAATTGAGCCGTACAGCCTTGCCGCCTTCTTGTTGTCGCCCTGCTCCTTTGCCGCCTTTATCTGCTTGTTTGTGCGGCTGAGAACTCGCTTCGACTTGAACAGCGGCGACAGGAAGAAGTTTCCTATCTCCTTTATTATTCTGATGAAAGCGTCTCTGAACAAAGCGGTATGCTTCCATATAAATACGGCGACTCTTACGATAATATAGCCCGGTATCATAAACAGCCCGGCTATAACTCTGCAGAAAAATTCTCCTGCACGGGCAAGCATTTCGTAAGCCGTACTTACCGCCATACTGACCGCCGAAGAGGACTTGTGCGGCTGTTCGCCGTTTTCTTCATCTGCGTTTTCGTCAAGGGCGGTACCCGCTTCGCCGTTATCGCCGCCATTATCTGCGGCGGCTTCCGACTGTGCAAGTGCGGCGGCTTCTGCCTTAGCGTATACGGCAGCTTCTGCCGCCCGATCCTTTTGGGCGTCGTTGTCGGGAAGCACCGTTTCTTCAATTTCATCGGACGGTAAAATACCGTTATCCGTTATCTTAAGGTCTTCCATAAATCGTCCTTTTCCAATATAATAGTATAAAAAGAAGTTGTTATTTCTGCAAACTCGTATCAATAATATACCTGCCGTGTGTGCGGCAGGTG
>JAEDNF010000158.1 GCA_016302655.1 Oscillospiraceae bacterium
AAATTATTCACTTCTCATTTCAACCATGCATACTGCGTGGGCGGCAATGCCATTTCCCGCAATGCCAAGCCCCTCTTCCGTAGTAGCCTTTATATTGATGTCGGCGATATCGAGTCCGAGCGCACAGGCTATATTGCTTTGCATTTTGGGGATAAAAGGAGCGAGCTTAGGCTTTTCGGCAATTATCGTAATATCAGCATTAGTAACACGGGCGTTCTTTTCTTCAAGAAGACGGCACACATGCTCAAGCAAAAGCATACTGCTGATACCCTTATACTGCTCGTCGCTGTCGGGAAAATGTCTGCCTATGTCGCCCAGAGCGACAGCGCCCAGCATAGCGTCCATTAGTGCATGAACGGCAACATCGGCGTCGCTGTGACCGAGCAAGCCGAGTTCTTCTTTGTTCTGTATTTCGGCTCCGCAGAGAATCAGCTTTCTGCCCTTTACCAGCCTGTGAACATCATAGCCGTGACCTATGCGAAGCTTCGTTTTATCAGAATTTTTCAGAATAGCCTCCGCCATTATAATATCCTCCGGTGTGGTAAGCTTAATGTTAGCGTAACTGCCTTCTACGATATACGGCTTTATGCCGAAGCTCTCCATTACAAAAGCGTCGTCTGTTACGGCAGGATCAGCGCTGTCAAATAAAGCGGCGGCTCTCAGATAATCTGCTTTTCTTGCCGCTTGCGGAGTCTGCGCAGACCAGAGTGTGCTTCTGTCGGGAGTATTGCCGACAAATCCGTCTGATACGCTTTTTATCGTATCTTTTGTTCTTACTGCCGCTAAAGCCGCCCCGTACTTCTCTGCGGCAGAAGCTACGCAGTTGCAAAGCTCAGCCGTGACAAACGGCCGTGCACCGTCGTGGATGCTGATTATTTCACACTTTGGCGAAGTGTGGCTTACTGCTGTCAGAGCAGACTGAAAGCGGGTTTTTCCGCCGCATATTATCTTAATCGGCTTATCGGTGCGGATATTATCGGTTATCAGCTTTTCAACGGCTGATATGTTGCTATCGCCTGCCGCAATGATTATCTCGTCGGCATTGCTTTTAATAAAACATTCCACGCTGTAGAGGAGTACGGCTTTGCCGCACAGCAAGGCTGTTATCTTGTCGAAACCCATACGGCTTGCGCTTCCTGCCGCAAGGATTATAGCGCTTGTGAACATAACGCTCCTTTATATCTGTCAGTCAAAATGCTTATAGTTTCCGAGAAATTTGAAGTACTTCATCTCCTGCTCCATAATAGACATAAGACGAAGAACCTCGGGGTCGAGCGCATTTCCTTCAAAGTCGAGGTAGAATACAACATCAAACGCCTCACGCTTTATATCCTGCTTTGCCTGCGGTACGGGCGCACTTTCTATCTTGGTTATGTTAAGTCCGTACAGAGCAAAACGGATAAGCATTCTGTAAAGCGAGCCGGTCGTGTGAGGAAGCGACATACATATCGATATGATATCCGCATCGGGAGTGACCTCGGGGTGCTTTGATATGCAGATAAAGCGTGTTGTGTTGTCGGGATTGTCGGCAATATCACGCTGTATTATATCAAGTCCGTAAAGCTCTGCGCATCTCTCGGAGCATATTGCCGCTATGGTGTTATCATCGCTGTTTGCAACAAGTTCAGCCGCAAGCGCCGTATTTGTATACGGAACAGCTCTTGCCGGATAGTCTTTAAGGAATCCGAAGCACTGTTTAAGCGCCTGCTCGTGCGAATATATAGTCCTTATATCCGCACCTTTCTTTGCCGCAAGGCAATGGTCTATCTTTATCTGTGTGCGGCGGCATATGTAGAAGTTATACTTTGCGAGCAGGTCGTATGTCTGACGGATATCTCCTGCGGTGCTGTTTTCTATAGGAAGTACGCCGTAGTCTGCATCTCCGTTCTCGACTGCCTCAAAAACATCGGCGAAATCGGGATAAAAGCATATATCTGCGTCGGGGAACAGCTTTACCGAAGCCTGCTCGGTGTTGCTTCCTGCCGTACCGGGACAAGCTACCTTTATATTGCCGGTCTTTGGCTCTGAAAAATGCGGTACAGGGGGCTGTGCCAGTATTCTCTGCTGAAGGCATTTTGATATATCCATAATACAGGTGAACAGCTGTCCTGCTCCGTCTGCTATATCATCGGGAGACTCTTTCCTTATGCGTTCGAGGATCTCCTCCTCACGCTTGCTCTGGAAGACAGGCATATTGTTTTCTTTTTTATACTTAGCCACTCCCACGCAAAGCTCCATACGCTTTAAGAACAGCTTCAGTATTTCATCATCGGTGCTGTCTATCTCTTTTCTTATATCGGCAAGATCCATTTTTATACTCCGTTTCTTGTTTTTTTAGTTTCCGTCGTACAGCAAATGCCGCAGTACCTTAAGGACGCTGCGGCAAAAACCGTCATATTAGGTTTATTGTGCGGTTGTCTGTGCCGCCGAAGACTCTGCTTCAGACGCTGTCGAAGACTCGCTGTTCGATGAAGTCGTACTGCCGCCTGCCTTAGCATAGTAAACGGTCACGGTCTCGGAGTTCGCAACATCTATCTTGTCTCCGATCTTCTTACTGCACTTGACAACATATCCCGGCTTTGCACCGTTTGTATTGGTGGTTGCTTTCTTTTCAAACTTGATATTCTTCTGAGAAAGAATTGCGGTATATTCGTCTACCTTCATACCGGTGTAATCGGGAAGAGCAACGGTTGAAGGACCTTTGCTGACAACGAGCTTTATCTCGGTGCCTTCTTTTATCTCGGTATCCGCCTTTATGCTCTGGCTTATTACAATTCCGTTTGCAACTTTATCGTTGAACTTATACTCAGCGGTTATCTTGATATAACTGTAAGCCGTGTTGTTTTGTATTGAAGTGAACAGACGCTCTGTAAAAGTGGGACACAGATAAGTAATCTCATCAACACTCGAATCCGATGAAGCGGTATCGGACGATTCCTGAGTCGTCTGCGGTGCGGAAGACTCCTCGGAGCTTACCGACTCGGGTGCTGAATAAGCATTGGGATCGGATGAAGCGGTGTCGCCGCTGCCTGAGCCGAGAATGATTATCGCTATCAAAAATCCGATGATTATTACACCGCAGGCAATAAGCGTTGCAATAATAGCTCCCTTATTGCTCTGGTTTTTCTTTTTATTCTTATTGCCCGAAGAGGCGGGTTTTTCCTGTACGGGCTCGCTCTCAATGCGTTTTACTCTCTGTACGGGAGGGCGTACCGCTTCCTGCTCGGCGGTATTGAATCGAGGCTGTTCAAACAGCTTTACAACAAGCTCGGTTATAGTCTGTATACGGTTCGATGTATTCAGCTTAAGGCCGTTCATAATGACCTTAGATACATGGCTCGGTATATTTCTGTTTATCACCATAGGCTCGGGGCAGTTGTCATTGCCGAGTCTTGATATGGACTCGGTGGGTGCACAGCCGGTAAGTACTCTGTAAAGAGTTGCCGAAATGCCGTAAACATCTGTCCAGGTGCCGTGCCACTCGGTTGACGAGTACTGCTCGGGAGCAGAGTAGCCGGGACACATCTCGCAGGCTATCTCCGTACCGGTCGTTCTGCCTGCGCTTATCTCAAAGTCAATGAGCTTAAGTTCGTTCTTCTCCGTTACAAGTATCGTCTGAGGGCTTATGCCTCTGTGTATGATACCTGCGGAATGAACAAGGCTCAGCGTAGTAAGTATCGGAGGGAAAAGCTCCTTTACTCTGTCCCAGCTGAGCTCGCCCGAACAGTTGGCGAGATAGTTTTTCAGCGTTATGCCGTTGATATATTCAAAAATTACATATGCTGTGTTGTTCTGCGGAAATATGTCCAGCACAGTCTGTATATGAGTCATCGAACGAGCTTTCATAAGAGCCTTGTTCAGTTCGACGAACTCCGACATATATGTCTTGTACAGCGGAAGCTGATTGGAATCGACCGTTATCTGAGGATCGCCTTTTTTTCTTGAACACAGCGTATCGGGCATATATTCCTTGACAGTGACCTTTGAATTTGTAACCTTGTCAAAGCCGATATATGTCGCTCCCTCGCCGTTGTAGCTAAGCAGCTTTCCGACGATATAACGATCGTTCAATATGGTGCCGGGTGCAAGGTATGACGGCAGATACGGTGCGTCATTGCTGTAACCGCATTTTTCGCAGGGGCCGTCGTTCTCTTTCTCATTCATGCATCCCAGGCACAGTCTGTTTGTCTCTGTCATTGAGAATTTCCTTTCAAAAGAAGTATTGTTCCCACACTTTATTGTAAACCGCCTTCTGTATAAACGGCGGTATATGGCTATATTTCAACTACTATATAATACTCTAAAACCCGTTTGTTGTCAACGGTTTTCTTCGATTTGTAATAATATTGTAACCATTTTCCTTTATTTCAAGAAAAAATAAATAATCGCCGCCGCTTGCTGTGCAGTTTGTTTTGTAGAAAATAACAAACAGCGAAAAAACGCTTGTTGACAAACCTGTTTCTTAGCGGTATACTTAAATAAAAATCGTATGGAGCGAAGCTATGTTCGGAAATAAAAAGCGCAATAA
>JAEDNF010000159.1 GCA_016302655.1 Oscillospiraceae bacterium
TTTATCTTTCATCGGGTAAGTAACATTCTGCAGTATATGCTGTAGTACGTCTGCGTCCTTCAGTACCTCGTCAAGCGGCATACCGACATTTTCCTTATCGCTGTGGTTCGCTATAGCCCTTGCTATGTTTCCTATCTCGCATACATTGAACAAACCTGTCTTTGCAAGTATCGGCATAACTGCGTCAGCACCTTTTCCTGCGTGGTCTTCATCTATATCCGACTGGAATTTATAGTAGTCGTGGAGCAGTCCGCATATCTGTGCAAGTTCAGCATCAAGTCCACGGCGGAGCGCTATAAGTCCTGCAGTCTGCGCCGTGCCGAAAAGATGAACATACGCTTTCTGCTGTCTTTCTTTTGGCAGTCCCGATATCATCTCGGATACTACCGCCGCAATTACTTCAATTCTGTTTATTTCCATATACCCTCCGATCAAGACACATCGATGTCGTCAAGGTACTTATAGCCGTAGTCACGGATATAGTCCTTTCTTCCGTCAAGGTTATCGCCCAGCAGCAGTTCAAATATATCCTGCGTTCTCTCGGCGTCCTCCGGCATAACTCTTATAAGCCTTCTCGTTTCGGGGTTCATGGTTGTAAGCGACATCATATCGGGTTCGTTTTCACCAAGACCTTTTGAACGCTGTATCTTGTACTTCTGATTTCCGATGATGCCGAGTATCTTCTGCTTTTCCGCTTCGGTATAGGCAAAGTATGTCATATCCTTTGAAGTTATCTCATACAGCGGCGACTCCGCTATATACACATAGCCCTTTTCTATTACCGTAGGCACAAGCCTGTACAGCATAGTGAGGATCAGCGTTCTTATCTGATATCCGTCATAATCGGCATCGGTGCATATTATTATCTTTTCCCATCTGAGATTGTTAAGGTCGAAAGTCGATAAGTCCTTGTTCGCCTTAGACTTTACCTCGACTCCGCAGCCGAGTATCTTCATAAGGTTTGTTATTATCTCACTCTTGAATATCTTGTCGTAGCTTGCCTTAAGGCAGTTGAGCGTTTTACCTCTTACCGGCATTACCGCCTGATAGTCGGCGTCTCTCGCCTGCTTTACAGCACCCAAAGCCGAGTCACCCTCCACTATATACAGTTCTCTGCGTGAGGTATCTTTACTGCGGCAGTCAACGAACTTCGGTATCCTGTTTGCAAGGTCTATTTTGCCCGAAAGCTGTTTTTTAATCGTATCCCTTGCTTTTGCGGCATTTTCACGGGCACGCTTGTTTATCATTACCTGCTCGCATATCTTTACCGCTTCATCGGGATTTTCAAGGAAGTATACTTCAAGCTGATGCTTCAGCCAATCGGTCATAGCCTCCTGTATAAACTTGTTGGTTATGCTCTTCTTTGTCTGATTCTCGTAGCTTGTCTGGGTGGAGAAATTTGAAGAGATGAACACAAGGCAGTCGGCTATATCGGTAAACTTTATCTTGCCCTCGGTCTTGTTGTACTTGCTGTTAGCTTTCAGCCAGCCGTCTATCTGACTTGTAAATGCCGCCTGCATAGCCTTGTCGGGACTTCCGCCGTGTTCAAGCCAGCTTGAATTGTGATAGTGCTGTATAAGCTGAACCTTATTTGAAAAGGCGAAAGCGACCTTCATCTTGACCTTGTACTCGGGCTTGTCCTCTCTGTCCTTACCGGTGCGCTGTGCCGTCCATACCTGCGGAGTGGTAAGCGAAGTATCTCCGATAAGCTCGCTTAAGTAATCGCTGATGCCGTTTTCGTAGCAGTAGATATGCTCCTCAAAGCGAGTCTCGCCCGTCTCCTCGTCACGCACCTCGTTACGCAGTACAAAGGTGAGTCCGTCATTTACGACAGCCTGTCTGCGCATTACATCGTCAAAATATTCAAAAGGTACATCTATATCGGTAAATACATCAAGGTCGGGCTTCCACTTGATTCTTGTTCCGGTTTTTCCGTCAGACTGATGACGGCGGAATCCCCGTTCCTCTTTTTCAACATTGTAGCCCTTTTCAAAGCGCAGGTCGTATATCCAGGTGCCGTTGTTGCTCTCAACCTCCATATATTCGGAGGAAAACTGTGTAGAGCAAAGACCGAGACCGTTAAGACCGAGAGAATAGGAGTAGCTTTCCCCGCTGTTGTTATCGTACTTTCCGCCTGCGTACAGCGTGCAGAATGCAAGCTCCCAGTTGTACTTATCCTCGTTCTTGTTATAATCTATCGGTATGCCTCTTCCGAAGTCCTGCACCTCTATGCTCTTATCGAGATAGCGTGTTACGATTATCCTGTTTCCGAAGCCCTCTCTTGCTTCGTCTATCGAGTTTGAAAGTATCTCAAATACCGAGTGACAACAGCCGTCAAGTCCGTCAGAGCCGAAAATAACGCCGGGGCGAAGCCGCACCTGGTCGGGGCCTTTGAGCTGTTTAAGACTGTTATCATCGTAGTTTTTCTTTGCCATCAGCTTTTATCCTTTCATTTTGCCGCCGAAAACTGCGGCAGAAACTTTAGTCAACAGATAGTATTATTTTACCACAAAAAAGCGGAATTTGCAAGCAGTTAAAACTAAATGCTCCCTTGTGCTTGCAGGGAGCATCAGTTTGTCGATAAACCTCTTATCAATTAAAAATGGGGTTGAGGAAGATTTAGGTTTTCGACTATATGAAATGCTCCCCGTGCAAAAGCACAGGGAGCGGTAATTTATTAGGTTTTACTTCCGATATTCAATCAATACTTAGCGTAAGGATTCTCGCCGTCGTACAGCATACCTGCGGGGCGGTTGAACTCAAGGTCCTCAACGCCGAGATACTTCAGCGTATCGAAGATAGCCTTGCCGTAGTGGCCGAATGCAACTGCGCCGTGGTGAGGATAGTTCTTCTTGATAAGAACATTGCGGTAGAATCTGCCCATCTCGGGGATAGCGAATACGCCTATAGCGCCGAATGAACGGGTAGCTACGGGGAGGACTTCACCCTGAGCAACATACGCTCTCAGCTTAGCGTCAGCCGTGCTCTGCAGACGGAAGAATGTGATATCGCCGGGAACGATATCGCCCTCAAGCGTACCTCTTGTTATGTCGGGCTCCTTATCAGGCTCAAGACCTCTGTGCATGATGAGCTGATACTTCATAGTCGAGCTTGTCAGCTTGCAGGAAGCTGTATTGCCGCAGTGGAAGCCCATGAATGTATCCTTGAGCGTGTAGTCGTACTTGCCCTTTATTGACTCGTTGTACATATCGGCAGGTACCGAGTTGTTGATGTCGAGCAGTGTAACAACATCGCCGGAAATGCAGGTTCCTATGTACTCGCTTACTGCACCGTAGATATCAACCTCGCAGGAAACGGGTATGCCTCTTGCCGTGAGTCTTGAATTTACATAGCAGGGTACACAGCCGAACTGAGTCTGGAACGAAGGCCAGCACTTGTTTGCAAATACAACATACTTGCGGCTGCCCTTGTGAGCTTCCATCCAGTCAAGAAGAGTAATTTCAAGCTGTGCAAGTCTGGGGAGAATACCGGGCATCTTGTTGCCGCCGGCAAGCTCTTTTTCCATATCCGCAACAACCTCGGGGATTCTCGGATCGTCCTTGTGCTCGTTGAAAGCGGCGTATAAGTCAAGCTCCGAGTTCTCTTCTATCTCAATGCCGAGATTGTAAAGCTGCTTTATGGGAGCGTTGCAGGCAAGGAAGTCCTGAGGACGAGGGCCGAAGGTGATGACCTTGAGGTTCTTAAGTCCGATAACAGCTCTTGCAACGGGTATGAAGTCCTTTATCATATCCGCTACTTCCGTAGCTGTTCCAACGGGATACTCGGGGATATATGCCTTTATGTTTCTGAGCGCTAAGTTATAGCTTGCGTTGAGAACGCCGCAGTATGCGTCGCCTCTGCCGCCTACTAAGTTGTCGCCTGTTTCTTCAGCGGCGGCAACAAACATTGCAGGGCCGTCAAAGTACTTTGCGAGCAGAGTTTCTGCCGACTCGGGACCGAAGTTTCCGAGATATACGACAAGAGCGTTACAGCCTGCCGCTTTCAGCTCTTCAAGAGCCTGCATCATATGAGCTTCACTTTCAATAGTGGTGGGACATTTGAATATGTCTACACCGATATCCTTGCACGCCTTTACTACAGCTTCACATCTTGAAGCGGAAAGGCTCATGGGGAAACAGTCACGGCTGACTGCCGCAATTCCGAGTTTTACTTCGGGTATGTTCTTCATAGCGATTTTGTCCTTTCTGTACAGTCATAAGTATATACTGTCATAGTGCCTGCGCATTTGTCGGGTAATCGTTTACTTTTATTTGCGGATTAACCTTATGCGGTCGGCGTTATTTTTATTGTACCACAAAAAATCGTCATTGTCTACAGAATATTTATATTTTTACGCCGTTTTCATACGAAATTATCAGCAAAGGTGTGTAAATTTTTACAATGTATTAGCTAAAAGCTAATTTCAGTTTGTAGAAAAAGTATGTATTTTAAAGATAGATTTAATTCTCTATCCCTAACCCCAAACCCCTTCCCCTCGG
>JAEDNF010000160.1 GCA_016302655.1 Oscillospiraceae bacterium
TCCCAGACATTGAGAGTAACAGCATAACAGCCGTTCTTGCCGGCAAAATCCACACAGTAATTAAACAGCTCCTTGCCGATATGCTGTCCCCGCCTGTTCTTGTCAACGCATAGGTCGTCAATATACAGCGTAGTAACATCCGTCATATTGGTAGTAAAAGCAGGGCGCTTGAATACACAGAACGCATATCCGACCGCATCATCATTGTCATCTGCGGCAATAAATACCGGAGTATTGCTGTCCTCAAAAATGCCGTTCAGCTGTTCTTCGGTGTACTTTTGCCTGCCGTGAATAAAAAGGTCGGGTCTTATATCTGCGTGCAGGTCGTTAACTTCACTTAGCAGCTGCATTACTCTGTCTGTATCTTTTTTTACTGCTCGTCTGATAGCAATCATTTTATTTATTCCTTAACTATCTTGCAGTAGCTCTTCTTACCCTTCTTGATTATCGCAAACTCGCCTATCTCTATAACTGCGGCAGGGTCGGTTATCTTCTCATCGTTTACGCTTATACCGCCGCCGGTTACATTTGTTCTTGCTTCTCTCTTTGACGGGCACAGCTTTGATGCAACAAGTGCGTCAAGAAGACCTATCTTACCATCATTAACAAGCTCTGAAGGCATAACTGCAGTAGGCATATCTGCACTTACTCCTGCACCGCCGAACAGCGCCTTTGCGGCGTCAAGCGCCTTGTTTGCCTCTTCTTCTCCGTGTACAAGCTTTGTAAGCTCAAAGGCGAGTATCTCCTTTGCCTTGTTGAGCTGTGAGCCTTCCCAGCTCTCCATCTGCTTTATTTCATCAAGCGGCAGGAAAGTCAGCATCTTAATGCATTTCATAACATCTGCGTCGGCAACATTTCTCCAGTACTGGAAGAACTCGAAAGGACTTGTCTTTTCGGGGTCGAGCCATACTGCGCCCTTTTCGGTCTTGCCCATCTTCTTGCCCTCGCTGTTTAAAAGCAGGGTGATAGTCATTGCATAAGCGTCCTTGCCGAGCTTTTTTCTGATAAGCTCGGTACCGCCCAGCATATTGCTCCACTGGTCGTCGCCGCCGAACTGCATATTACAGCCGTAATCGGTAAACAGCTTGTAGAAGTCGTAGCTCTGCATTATCATGTAGTTGAATTCAAGGAAGGATAAACCTCTCTCCATTCTCTGCTTGTAGCACTCTGCGGTGAGCATCTTGTTAACGCTGAAGCAGGCGCCTACTTCACGCAGTACATCAACATAATTGAGATTTAAAAGCCAGTCGGCATTGTTTACAAGAAGCGCCTTTCCGTCTGAAAAATCGATAAAGCGGCTCATCTGCTTCTTGAAGCATTCAATATTATGCTCGATATCTTCCTTTGTCAGCATCTTTCTCATATCTGTCTTGCCGGAAGGGTCGCCTATCATACCCGTACCGCCGCCCAGCAGCGCAATAGGCTTGTTACCTGCCATCTGCAGTCTTTTCATAAGGCACAGTGCCATAAAGTGTCCTACATGAAGGCTGTCTGCCGTAGGGTCAAAGCCGATGTAGAATACAGCCTTGCCGTTATCTATCATCTCTCTTATCTCTTTTTCATCGGTAACCTGTGCTATAAGTCCTCTTTCAACAAGTTCGTCGTAAATTTTCATATCTTTTCCTTTCTGCGCCCGAAATCAATATCGTGCGGCTCTTCAATATTTAGTGTTATTTTATGTTCCCCGTAGAACATATTGTTTATAACTGCTCCGCTAAACCGTAAATCAGCTTTTCCGTCTTCTCCCAGCCAAGACACGGGTCGGTGATAGATTTACCGTATACGCCGTCGTCTACGCTCTGACAGCCGTCCTCGATATAGCTTTCAATCATAAGTCCCTTTACAAAGCCCTCAAGGTCTTTGCTGTGACGGCGGCTGTGAAGGATCTCGTTTGCTATTCTTATCTGCTCAAGATATTTCTTGCCGGAGTTTGAGTGGTTTGTATCTACTATTACAGCCATGTTCTGCAGTCCCATATTGCTGTAAAGCTCATAAAGCAAAGACAGATCCTCATAGTGATAGTTAGGCAGAGTCTGACCGTGCTTGTTTACTGCGCCTCTCAGTATTGCGTGTGCAAGTGGGTTGCCGGTCGTCACCGTCTCCCAGCCTCTGTAGATAAAGGTGTGGCTTGCCTGCGCCGCTTTTATAGAGTTTAACATAACCGACAGCGTACCGCTGGTGGGATTCTTCATACCTACCGGAATATCAAGTCCGCTTGCGGTAAGTCTGTGCTGCTGATCCTCAACGCTTCTTGCGCCTACCGCAACATAGGACAGCAGGTCGGACAGATAACGGTCGTTTTCGGGATAAAGCATCTCGTCTGCACAGGTAAAGCCCGTCTGCTCTATAGCGTGCAGATGAAGCTGACGCACTTTTATAAGTCCCTCAAGCATATCCTCGTGCTTTGTCGGGTCGGGCTGATGTATCATGCCCTTGTAGCCTTCGCCTGTGGTACGGGGCTTATTTGTATATATTCTCGGTATTATCAGTATCTTGTCCTTTACCTGCTCCTGAATAGGTATCAGCCTTGATATATAGTCAATGACCGACTCCTCTTTATCTGCGGAGCAAGGGCCTATTATAAGGATAAACTTATTGCTCTTTCCCGTAAAAACATCGGCTATCTCTTTGTCTCTTTCCTGCTTTATTGCTGTTACCTTGTCGCTTGCAGGATATTTTTTCTTTATCTCCTCGGGGTCGGGAAGACGGACTAAAAGATCCATGCTCATATTGATTCTCTCCTTTTAAGTTTTTTCACTGTACAAAAAAGCCCTCCGTGTCAAAAGACACAGAGGGCGAATTATCGCGGTACCACCTCAGTTTATCCGTGCGTTTATACCATTTCGCACGAACCTCATTTGCTGTAACGGAGCAACCGTTCCCTTAGGGACAGCTCAGGGGTGTATCTTCACTTTAAACCGTCTGCCGTTTCGCACCGTCCAACGACTCTCTGAAAGCACGCTTTAAGCTACTTTTTCCCGTCAAAGCCTTTAAAATATCGCTTGAAACAGATTTTATCACAATGTTCGGGATTTGTCAAGATATTTTTTTGATTACTGATCGAGTCTGAAATGAACGGGAATGCCGTTGAGATAGTCTATCTTCGGCTCTCCCTGAATAAGAGGAAGAAAATAGTTCAGTGCGTCTATCGTAACATTGTTGCCCTCGGGAGTTATCCACTCCTTAGGAAAATACTTTGCCTTGTTTGCACATTCTCTCACATCAAGCGGAGTTATAGCAACACGGTAAGGATTGTTGCTGATTCGTTTGAATCCCATCATAACGCCGCTTCCGCCGTATTTAAGCGCCTGGTTCACAGCCGCCGCACCTATTCTCCACGCTTCGTCAAGATCTGTCAGCGAGGCTATATGCGAGCCGCAGCGCTGCATTACATTAAGCTCTATCGAGCGGACTTTGCATCCGATATGCTCACGGGTAAGCTGTTCAAGGTACTTTCCGACTCCCGACAGATACTTGTGTCCGAATGCGTCGGTAAGTTCAGACCTGTCTGCAGTACAGTCTATTCCTTCCGAAACAGCTACTATAACCGCTTTATATCTTTTTGCAATTGTTTTGATATCTTCTATAAATCGTTCTTCCGAAAAACTGCTCTCCGGCAGATAAATAAGATGCGGAGCAGGCTCGCCGTTTGCACGCAGTACGCAGGAGGACGCAGTAAGCCAGCCTGCGTCACGCCCCATTATCTCAACTATAGTTACCGAAGGTATAGAATATACCCTGCTGTCTCTTATTATTTCCTGAAGCGTAGTAGCAACATACTTTGCCGCCGAGCCGAAACCGGGAGTATGGTCTGTCAGCGGAAGATCGTTGTCTATAGTCTTCGGCACGCCGACAACCTTTATATCTATGTTATTTTCCCTGAAATAAGCGTCAAGCTTCATTACGGTATCCATCGAGTCGTTTCCGCCGATGTAGAAGAAAGCCTCTATACCGTATTTTCTGAAGACATTTACAATGCGTACATAATCGCTGTCGTCGTCCTTGCTGTCTTTCAGCTTATAGCGGCAGGAGCCGAGTACTGTTGAAGGCGTCCTTTTTAGAAGCTGTTTATCGTTCTCGGTCATAAGCACTTCTTTAAGATCAATGAGATTCTCTTTCAGTATGCCTTCTATACCGTTTATCGAGCCGTATATCCTGTCTACCTCATTATACTTTTCCGCTTCGTCAAATACTCCGCAGAGTGAAGAGTTTATTGCGGCTGTAGGGCCGCCCGACTGTGCTATTGCTATATTCATTTCTCTTCTCCGTTCTTTGTTATGTGATTATTGTACCATTACAAAGACAATATTTCAACAAAGAAAAAAGCACCCCGATTATTTTTGTATAGTTTACTAAAGTTTAAGCACTGTGATATCCATTACATAGGTTGAAATACACCCTCTTCTGTTACATTAATTACAGCTTTTTTACTTATCCTTAATTTAATGTAATTATGCGATAAAAGTTGTGCCGTTTATGCGTAAAGTTTATTTTC